>JBGMRJ010000009.1:40901-46374 GCA_048061315.1 Gammaproteobacteria bacterium | reverse complement strand
AATATTATTAATAAATATTCATTCATATTTTAAAAAAATATAAACTGAACAATTAAATATAATAAATACTTATTATTAAAATAAATTTATTCGAGAATAAAAACATTAAAATATTACGGTTACATTAATTTCATTTTTTTAAAAAATTATTATTAAATAATGAGAATGGATTCACACTACACTATTTTTCATTCGCCAAATATATTATGGTTTCAAGAGTCACTTAACGATTCATATTAATCGTTAATGAAAATTAAATATGAAATATACCAATGCAGATTGGTCAGGTATAAGATTAAAAATAATTTAAAAAACGATTAATAATAATTGAAGGGTAGAGAAAATATATTTGTAGGTTTATAGTTTTAATTTAAAATGAGTGTTTTACTGAATATGATCCTGTCCACACAATAAAGCAACTGCCATGACAGCAACGCCCTCACCTCTGCCAGTAAAGCCCATTTTTTCTGTCGTAGTAGCTTTAACATTAACACAACTTAAGCCTGCATCCATATCCGATGCCAGGTTAAATTGCATATCATCGATGAATGACGCCATTTTGGGTTCTTGTGCAATGATAGTGATATCAACATTTTCAATTTTAAAATGCCGCTCGTGCATAAGTTTAACAACATGTTTTAATAAAATTCTGCTGTCGATATTTTTGTATTCGTCCTTATTGTCGGGAAAGTGATGTCCTATATCACCCATTCCCATTGCACCAAGTAAGGCGTCACATAGTGCATGCACCAAAACATCACCATCAGAATGGGCTAGAAATTTTTTATTAAATGGAATGGTAACACCACCTAATATAATATCTTTTCCTTTAGTAAATTTATGAGCATCGAAGCCATTTCCTATTCTAAACATATGCATGCATCCTTAAATCAATTATCATTTTTCAGGTAAAATTCAGCTAAAGCCAAATCATCAGGCCGTGTTATTTTTATATTATTACAGCTACCTTCAATTAATAGTGGTTGATAACCCTTTGCTTCTAGTGCCGAGGCTTCATCGGTAATGACCATATCGCTCTTTATTGCAAATTCTAATGCGTCTACTAACATTCCATAACGAAACATTTGAGGCGTTAAAGCATGCCATAAATATTGTCGTTCGGTAGTATGTAAAATTTTTCCATATGAATTAGCACGTTTCATGGTATCACGGACAGGAGTTGCTAACAGACCACCAATATCATCGTCTTTAACTTTACTAATTAACTTTGTTATATCATTTAAAGATAAACAGGGTCTAGCCGCATCGTGTACTAATACCCAATCGTTTGTAGTACATTTATCAGATATTGCCTGTAACCCATTAAAAACTGACTCGAAACGTTCTGCTCCACCTTCGGTGGTAATTATTTCTTTGTTGTTAATTGATTGGTGTTTTGGCCAGTATTCGTCAGTTTTTGATATTGCAACAACGACTCCTTTAATAGAATCATGAGACGTTAGTTTTTCTAATGTATGATCCAATATGGTTTTGTTATCGATTTTCAGATATTGTTTTGGCAGGGATTGTTGCATCCTTGAACCAACCCCGGCAGCGGGTACTATGACCCAGTAGGTTTTGATTACTTGTGCGTTGTCTTTATGAGGCATAGGCTTGCAACAAAAGCATATTATATTATGAAATTAAATAACCAATCACTTCTTTTTAGATAAATCAGGATCGACCAGCTGAATAAATGTCTCTCCCTCTTTAATCATTCCCAATTCACTCCTGGCGCGTTCTTCTACTGCTTGATTGCCTTTTTTTAAATCAAGCACTTCACCAGCCAACGCACTATTTCGTTCTTTGAGTTTATTATTTTCCAGCTTTTGAGTTTCAACTGTTTTTTCCAGTTTCCATACTGTTACTATACTACTCTCACCAAACCACAAATCATATTGCAGTATCAAGATAATAACTAGTAATATAGCAATCACAATTTTCATAATGAAAACTTTTAGTTGAATTAATTTAACCGCTTAAGTGTTTAAATGATGCTTTACCCGGATAAACAGCTTTATCACCCAAAATTTGTTCTATTCGTAATAATTGATTATATTTCGCAACTCGATCAGAACGGGACATAGAACCCGTTTTAATTTGTCCAGCAGCAGTTGCTACAGCTAAATCTGAGATTGTGGTATCTTCTGTTTCACCCGAACGATGCGATATCACTGCGGTGTAACCGGATTTTTTTGCTAATTCAATTGCTTCTAATGTTTCAGTTAATGTTCCTATCTGATTAACTTTAATTAAAATTGAATTTGCGATATTTTTATCTATACCCTGTTGAAAAATTTTAGTATTAGTAACAAACAAATCATCACCGACTAATTGAACTTTATCACCTAAACGTTCTGTTAATATTTTCCAACCATCCCAGTCACCTTCATCCAGACCATCTTCAATACTAATTATTGGATATTTTTCTACCCATTCTTCATACACGTCAATTAATTGTGATGCAGTTAAAATCTTACCTTCTGAAGCTAAATCATATTTTCCATCTTTGTAAAATTCGCTACTCGCGGCATCAATACCAATATAAATATCAACTCCGGGTTTATAGCCTGCTTTTTCGATCGCTTCGATAATCACTTCAAGCGCTGATTCATTAGATGGTAAATCTGGTGCAAAACCACCTTCATCCCCGACTGCTGTGTTCATACCTTTAGCACTTAATACTAATTTTAAATTATGAAAAACTTCTGAACCGTATCGCACCGCTTCTGAAAAACTCGGTGCCCCAACAGGAATAATCATAAACTCCTGAAGATCCACACTATTGTCAGCATGAGAGCCACCATTAATAATATTCATCATTGGTACTGGTAAAGTGTAATTTCCATCTTTTGAAAGGTAAGCATACAATTCTTCTTTATTTGCAATAGCAGCTGCCTTTGCACAGGCAAGTGAGACAGCAAGTAAAGCGTTTGCACCTAACTTACTTTTATTCTCGGTGCCATCTAAATCCAGCATGATTTTATCAATGGTTTCTTGCTGTGATGCATCTTTACCCTGTAATGCAGTATTAATATCATTTGTAATATTTTTCACTGCAGTTAAAACGCCTTTACCCATATAACGCGATTTATCACCATCACGTAACTCGATTGCTTCACGGGAACCCGTTGATGCACCGGATGGTACTGCCGCACGCCCCATAACACCTGATGTTAAATATACATCGGCTTCAACTGTTGGATTTCCACGTGAGTCGATTACTTCGCGTGCAATAATTTTTTCAATACTTGTTTTTGACATTTAAATTTTTCTTCCTGATTAATTTTTTCTAATTACATAAAATCATTTTCAATAAAAGCTGTTGATTTCACTGTGTTGTCAATCGCTTTTAATGTTGTTAATAATTCAGCCATACGATCCAATGGCCATGAATTAGGTCCATCACTAAGTGCCTTAGCTGGATCTGGATGTGTTTCCATGAAAACCCCTGCAATACCGGCTGCCATTGCTGCACGAGCCAACACTGGAACATATTCACGTTGCCCGCCGGATGTACCACCCTGGCCACCGGGTTGTTGCACCGAATGAGTGGCATCAAAGACAACGGGGCAGTGTGTGTTGCGCATTGTTGCGAGACCACGCATATCCGACACCAAGGTGTTATAACCAAATGATACACCTCGATCACACACCATTATTTGCTCATTGCCCACTTCTTTAGCTTTTGCGACAACATTGATCATATCATTAGGGGCAAGAAATTGACCTTTCTTTATATTGACCGGTAAATTTTGTTTTGCAACATTTTGAATGAAGTTAGTTTGACGACATAAAAATGCCGGAGTTTGCATTACATCCACTACTGAAGCCACTTCTGACAACGGTGTATCTTCGTGAACGTCGGTTAACACCGGCACTCCAATTTGCTGTTTAACTTTTTCTAAAATTGCCAGACCTTTTTCGATACCGGGTCCTCGAAAACTTTTACTAGAGGTACGATTCGCTTTATCATATGACGATTTAAATATAAAGGGTATTTGTAACTCATTCGTAATTGCTGCTAGCTTTCCTGCAGTATCAAGAATTAATTGCTCGCTTTCGATGACACAAGGACCAGCAATTAAAAAAAAGGGGTGATCAATGCCAGCTTCAAATCCACATAGCTTCATGCTGTTGTTGTTTCCGATGTTTGCTGCTCTGCTGTTAAATACTTTCGAGCCGCATTAATAAAACCACTAAACAATAGATGTCCATCACGCGGAGTTGAGGTAAATTCAGGATGAAACTGACAACCAACAAACCAGGGATGATCTTTGACTTCAATTACCTCAACCAAATTGTCATCACTCGATTTACCGGTAATTTGTAAACCGGCATCAACTAACTGATCTAGATAATTATTATTAAACTCATATCGATGACGGTGTCGCTCTACAATTTCATTTTTCTTATAACATTGATGAATAACACTGCCTTTGGTTAATTTACACGTTTGTCCACCAAGACGCATTGTTCCACCTAAATCCGATTCTGAATCACGGTGTTCAACCGTACCATCTTCAGTTTGCCATTCGGTTATTAAACCGATAACAGGATGAGGAGAATTTTTATTAAACTCAGTACTCTGTGCTTTTTCAAGTCCGGCAATATTTCGCGCATATTCGATTACAGCAACCTGCATACCCAGACAAATCCCGAGATAGGGTACTTTGTTTTCTCTTGCATATTTAACTGCAGCTATTTTACCTTCGACACCACGCTCACCAAAACCACCAGGAACCAGTATGCCATCCATTTTATGGAGCGATGATGTATCACCCTGCTCGAGTAATTCTGAATCAATATAGGTTAATTTTACTTTTGTTAATGTATGAATACCGGCATGGATTAATGCTTCAGACAAAGATTTATACGATTCTGTTAATTCTACATATTTTCCAACCATAGCAATATTAACTTCAGCCGTTGGATTCTCCAATGCTTTAATAACTGACTTCCATTCGGACAGATTAGCAGGTTTTGTTTTTAATCGTAATTTTTCAGTAACAATATCATCCAGACCTTGTTCTTGTAATAACATCGGGATTTTATAAATAGTATCAACATCCAATGCCGATATTACTGCGCGTGATTCGACATTAGTAAATAATGCAATTTTTCTTTTCTCTTCGTCAGGTAATGGACGATCAGAACGACATAATAAAATATCAGGTTGTATACCAATGGAACGCAATTCTTTTACAGAGTGTTGTGTGGGCTTTGTTTTTAATTCACCGGCAGTTGGAATATACGGTAATAAAGTTAAATGCATATACAGAGTGTTTTCATGTCCTAATTCAACACCCATTTGCCGTATCGCTTCTAAAAATGGCAACGACTCAATATCACCAACTGTGCCACCAATTTCAACCATCGCAACATCGGCTCCAGACGCACCTATTTTGACTGAATTAATAATCTCATCGGTGATATGGGGGATAACCTGTACAGTTGCCCCGAGGTATTCACC
>JBGMRJ010000009.1:0-40801 GCA_048061315.1 Gammaproteobacteria bacterium | reverse complement strand
TCCTGAAATAATTTCTTTAAACTATGATGATTGGAACGACCGATAGGCTGACAACGCTCGCCACCCTGACGGTATCGAATATCAAGCTCACCATTGGAAATTAATGATTGTTTGATACCAGCCCCCGGAGTTTTCTGTGAACTTAAACGTTGTTGAGTCAGTTCAATTGATTTGGAAATTTGCCAGGTTTGAAATTTTTCTGGCTCATCGACCCTCTCTGCCAACATCACATACAAAATACCGCGATAACGACAAACCTGAGTGTTTTGCCATTTTACCTTTGGCTGGCTATCAACTGCTGCCGGTATCACTTCATTAAAAATTCGATCTAAATGAACACTATCAATTGCATCAAAACTATTTTTTTGCTCTATCCAATAGCGGCATAAATTTTTCTGTCGCGCAAGACTGAGTTGGGATAGTTTTAATATTGATAAGCCACTGTCATTTTGACTTGATTTTATTTTAGACCAATCAAGCTCTGCAAGTTCGCGTAAGCACTCTGCGGCTTCAGCCTGATATTGAGTAACGCGACTTAGTGTTTTTGATAACGATGGCCAACGTTGTTTCATTACCGGCATTACTTCATGACGAATTCGATTTCGATCGTATCGGGTATCGGTATTACTAGGATCGTCAATCCATTTCAAATTATGTTGTTGTGCATACTCCAAAATCAATTTTTGTGTCATATTCAGGAAAGGTCGTAACACTCGATTGCCAGCTAATAATTTCGATTTAGGCATTGCACTTAATCCTCGTGGGCCAGCCCCCCGTATTAACTGCAGTAGTAAAGTTTCTGCCTGATCTTCCTGATGGTGAGCCACAAGCAAGACATCATCCTGTGTAATGAATTCGGATATTGCCTTATAACGCGCATCGCGTGCAACTGCCTCCGGACTTTGCCCGGATTCCGCCACTGCATTGACCTTAAGCAATTTAAACTCGATTTTGAGATCGGCGCAAACCTGTTTACAATGCTCAGCCCAGGTTTTAGCGCTGGTGTGCAAGCCATGATCAACATGCACTGCTGCAATTCTTAAAGTATCTGATTTTAATTGCGATAAGGAATATAAGGTGTGTAATAAAACGTGTGAGTCGCAGCCACCACTATAAGCAACCCAATAACATTTGGCTTTAGGAAAACTATTTAGTGTCGTTTGCAATTCATCAAGAAGAATCATGCGAAAAAATATTTATCTCGTGTTTAAATAGCGAGTAATCATTTAACAGATTTAAATAATTAAATTTCAGGATTCACTAAATTGCCCATAAGACATTAAACGCTCATATCTTTTTTCCAGCAATTCATTTGTAGACAAGCTACCTAGTGATTCAATGCTATTAAGTAAAGCTGTTTTCACTCGTTGTGCTGTTAATTCTATATTTCGATGTGCTCCACCCAAGGGTTCTTCAATAATTTCTTCAACAAAACCGAGCTCTTTTAAACGCGGTGCCGTTAACCCCATTGCTTCGGCTGCTTCTGAAGCTTTATCGGAAGATTTCCACAAAATGGATGCACAACCTTCTGGAGAGATTACTGAATAGGTGCTGTATTGTAACATCAGTAATTTATCACCAACACCAATAGCTAAAGCCCCACCGGATCCACCTTCACCGATAACAGTACACACAATTGGTGTTTTTAAAGTCGACATAACCAACAGATTTTTTGCAATGGCTTCACTCTGACCCCGTTCTTCAGCCCCAACACCAGGATAAGCTCCCGGGGTGTCAATGAAAGTAAGAATAGGTAATTTATAACGCTCGGCCATTTCCATTAACCGCAGAGATTTACGATAACCTTCGGGACGCGGCATTCCAAAATTTCGTCGAATTTTTTCTTTGGTATCACGGCCTTTTTGCTGGCCAACAATCATCACGGGTTTATCATCAATCCGTGCCATGCCGCCCACAATTGCCGGATCATCACCATAAGCACGATCACCATGTAACTCTTCAAATTCGGTAAATATCAGATTAATGTAATCCAGTAAATAGGGGCGCTGTGGATGTCGAGCTAATTGTGCAATTTGAGCAGACTTTAAATTCGAAAATATGGTTTCAGTTAAATCCCGACTTTTAGACTGTAATCGGCTGATCTCATCACTAATATTTATTTCGTTATCAGTACCAACAAACCGCAACTCATCAATTTTTGCCTCTAAATCAGCAATGGGTTGTTCAAACTCGAGAAAATTCATATTCATAACGATAAAGCTCACTTATATTAGTCTTATTATCAATAACTTAGCACAACATACTAATGTTGTATATAGCAATAGTTGAAGTAAATTCGAGCATTAATTCTTTTCAAAATTAATACCTTATGCAGGATTAACGGGTATTTTAACATGATTTTTAATCATTTGCCGTGAAGCTTACTATTCTGTAGGAAGATTGAATTGTTACGTTATTAAAATCAGTAAATCAATTTAACACTTTTGCTACCGGCTAACTTCTTTAGACGATGGAGTAATTCTTCAGTTGGGTGAACACGCCAGGCCTGCCCCAGGTTTATTTTAGCCTGCGCATCTTCGCGCTTATAATCAACTACCACCGGACAGCCCCCTTCCTTAAAGGGTGTTAGCGTTTGCGCTAATTCACTGACAAAACCATTAATTGTTTCAGAATTTTCGAGTTGGACTTCCAGGCGCTTGGCATAATTTTCACGAGCTTGATCAAAATCATAAATATTACGGCAACTAATTTTATAACCACCACTGTAATCATCAATGCTGACTTCACCCTCGATGACAATTAATCGGTCTTTTGCAAGATGATCCTGGCATCGATCG
Source organism: Gammaproteobacteria bacterium (assembly GCA_048061315.1). GTDB lineage: Bacteria > Pseudomonadota > Gammaproteobacteria > UBA6429 > Thiohalophilaceae > CAYQUC01. The sequence goes on along the minus strand of JBGMRJ010000009.1, from coordinate 38,003 downwards.
TATACGTCAGAGAATACTGCCAATTCAATTCGCGCACTTCTATCATCGATAGTAATAAAAGCCATTCGATCACCACGGCGGGTATTCATAGTTCGCATCGCAATAATAAGCCCGGCAACCACAACAAGCTGATCGCGTTTGGGTTTTAATTCAACAATACGTGAACTCGTAAAGTGCGATAGTTCTTCCAGATAGCGATTAATGGGATGTCCTGTTAAATATAATCCCAGTGTTTGCTTCTCACACGACAGGCGTTGTTCTTCACCCCACTCTTCCTGAATATTATAACTTCCCGGTCCAGATTCACTCACTTCAGCAGTTTCACCAAATAAATCATTTTGTCCATTTCTTGAATTACGATTATATTGTTCAGCAATTTTTACAGCGCCACCTAAAGTTGCCATTAATGTTGAACGCGTTTGTTGAAAGACATCCAGGGCACCAGCCATAACCAATCCCTCGAATGTTCGCTTATTTACTTTCTTTAAATCAACACGGCGACACAAATCAAATAAATCGTTATATTCACCGTTTTGTTCACGTTCATCACTGATATCATCAATCGCGGCTTCACCAACGCCTTTGATGGCACCGAGACCATAAACAATAGTTTTATTATCCAATACCGTAAAACGATGCGAACATAAATTGACATTAGGTGCTTCCACTTTAATTTTCATATCGCGACATTCATCAATCAATATCACAACCTTATCGGTGTTATCCATATCAGCAGATAATACCGCAGACATAAATTCTGCTGGAAAATGTGTTTTTAACCATGCGGTTTGATATGACACCAAAGCATAAGCAGCTGAATGTGATTTATTAAATCCATAACCGGCAAATTTTTCCATTAAGTCAAAAATGTAAGTTGCAACCGTTTCTTCAACGTTATTTTTAACCGCACCGTCAGTAAAGATGGTCCGTTGTTTTGCCATTTCTTCCGGCTTTTTCTTACCCATGGCTCGGCGTAACATATCCGCTGCACCCAGCGTATAACCTGCCAGCACCTGGGCAATTTGCATGACTTGTTCCTGATAAAGAATAACGCCGTAAGTGGGTTTTAAAATAGGCTCAAGATCCGGATGGGCATATACAACTTTTGCACGGCCGTGTTTTCGATTAATAAAATCATCAACCATTCCGGATTGTAAGGGCCCCGGTCTAAAAAGTGCGACCAGAGCAATGATGTCTTCAAAGTCATCCGGCTGTAAACGTTTAATGAGATCCTTCATTCCGCGTGATTCAAGCTGGAACACGGCGGTAGTTTTACTGGCTTTTAATAAATCAAATGTTGCATTATCATCCAGTTCGATTGTTTCAATATTGATTGTTGCTTCGCCTAGATGCTCGCGATTTCGATTAACAATTTGTAAAGCCCAATCAATAATCGTAAGCGTTCGTAAACCAAGGAAATCGAATTTCACCAGCCCTACAGCTTCGACATCATCTTTATCAAGTTGCGTTACAATACTGCTGGAATCCTGCTCGCAATATAATGGCGTGAAATCAGTTAACTTTGATGGCGCAATCACGACACCACCGGCATGTTTGCCGGCATTTCGTTTTAAACCTTCCAGTTTTTTAGCCAGGTCGATTAAATCTTTTACTTCATCATCCTGTTCATACAAATCACGTAATACTTCTTCCTGCTCAAGTGCTTTATCAAGTGTTATGCCGATTTCAAATGGAATTAATTTAGCAAGACGATCAACAAAGCCATAAGGCTGCGCCAGGACACGTCCGGCATCACGTATAACCGCTTTTGCTGCCATAGAACCATAAGTAATAATTTGAGATACTTTGTCCCGGCCATACGTTTTAGCAACATATTCAATGACACGGTCACGCCCTTCCATGCAAAAATCGATATCGAAATCGGGCATCGATACCCGTTCGGGATTCAGGAATCGTTCGAACAGTAATTCGTATTTAATGGGATCTAAATCAGTAATCGTTAGCGCATACGCCACCAAAGAACCCGCACCAGAACCCCGACCGGGGCCAACCGGGATAAGTTGTTCTTTTGCCCATTTAATAAAATCGGCAACAATCAAAAAATATCCGGGGAACCCCATTTCATTAATAACGTCTAATTCAAAAACCAACCGCTCATCATAAGCTTTTCTAATCTCAGGAAAATCAGTGGCGGTAACATCAAATAAAGTCGCTAAACGTTTTTCCAATCCTGCTCGTGATTCCTGAGCTAAAAAATCTTCAATGTTGGTATCACCTGGAACTGGGTAGTTCGGCAAGAAGTTCTTACCCAGAGTCAATTCCAGATTACAACGCATTGCAATATTAACCGTATTCTCAATCGCTTCCGGGATGTCCGAAAATAATTCCATCATTTCAGAAGGTGATCGTAAATATTGTTGCGGGCTGTAATTTTTAGGGCGACGTGGATCATCCAGCGTTCGACCCTGGTTAATACATACCCTTGCTTCGTGTGCATCGAAATCCTGTGTTTCAATAAACTGCACATCATTGGTAGCAACAACTGGCACATCATATTTCAGGGCCAAATCAACGGCTAAATGCAAATGATCTTCTTCCTGTGCTCGTCCGGTTCGTTGTAATTCGAGATAAAAATTATCCGGGAACAATGCCAGCCATTTTTGTAATAAACGTTCAGCATCGTCATTATTATTTTTTAATAATGCTTCGCCAATATTACCCCGACTGGCACAGGACAATGCAATCAAACCGTCACTATGACCTTCAAGCCAGGCCATATTCAACATTGGCATACCCCGGCGTTGGCCTTCCATAAAACATTTCGAGATCAGATGCGTCATATTGCGATAACCCGAAATAGATTTACACAACAGCACAATACGTGTCGGGGTAATTGAGTCATCGTTTTCGTGCACCCACAACTCGGTGCCGATAATGGGTTTTATACCGGCTGCCTGAGCAGCACGATAAAATTTCACCATCGCGAATAGATTATTTTGATCAGTAATGGCAATAGCAGGCATTGCCGCGTCAACCGTGGCCTTTATCAACGGTTTTATGCGAATCAAACCATCGCTGATGGAGTATTCGGAGTGAAGATGTAGATGGACAAAATTGCTCTGCATTCTGTTAAGTTATCATGAAAAAAAAGCCAAATGTGTAAAATTAATAATTTTTTTTATGTTAACAAGCCAGACCATAAACCTTAACTAAGTTATTGATAAATTGGTTATTTTCGTATTTTCATCGGAGTACATCGATACTCGATAAAGCTCAAATCATCCGGCTTGCTCGGATTCATCGAATCGTCTGTCTGCATACGGCTGAAAGCCGCATTTTTGAGTTTGGCGGCTGATTTCTTAATAGGCCCTTTACGGCAGAATTCAACAATTTCATCGATATGTAAATTATCAAACACCCCATCAGAAGCAATTAATACGGTATCCCGGGTGGATAATTCAACAGTCGGACCAATCGAAATATGCATATTCTGATCGCCAATCATATTCGACACCAAATGTCGTTCCTCATGTTGCATGGCTTCCTGCTCACCGAGTACTCCAGCCTCAATTGCATAACCAACGGGAGAATGTGAAATAGTCTGTAATTTAATTTTACCTTGCTGCCCGACTACCAAAATCATCGAATCGCCTACATGGTAGGTGCGAACGTTATTGTTTTGAATTTCAGCGACAGCAACTGTGGTGTTAGCTCCAATCCCCAAAGCTAATACTTCGCTATTGGCATTCTCAATACCGTTTAAGATAGAGTCACGTAATGATCGATTTTTTTGTATACCATGCAAAACCGCTTTATTAATACTTTGCACCGTTATTGACGACGCCAAAGCCCCGGCTCTCATACCACCTGCACCATCGGCAACCAATAGCACGCAGGATTTTTTATCGACTGGTATAATGGCTAATGAATCTTCATTAACAGAATCTTTATAAGGATCACGAATTGAGAAAACGGCAACCGAACCTGATGCAACATTATGGCAATAACATTCATTAGAATCATTTTCGGTAATAATTAAACTCATAAAAAATTATTCCCATTCGAGTAATTCAAGATGCTCTCGAAGTTGCCCGGCGCTACGGAATTTTTTTAATATCAAGGTCCGTTTTAAACCATTGCAAATATCTTTTGCTTGAATTGGTAACTTGGTATAATGTTTTTTACCGCCCACCATGTCATAAAACAAGCGAACCAGGTCAACCACATCATCATGAATATTAGCCTTCTTTGGTGCCCCCCACATATACATGTCTAATAATTTACAATCAAAGCCTAAACCATAACGACGAACCATAACGTTGTCGGTATGCAAGTCACCATGATACTCACCAAGATGATGAATATTTTCAATTCCTTTCGCTAAAGCATGTAGCAAATGCAATGCCTGAAACGTATCCAAACGTTTACCCGGTTGCCTTGATAAAAATTCACTTAATAACCCCCCCTCAACGTAATCTGATACTAAAAATGAAATTGGCTGATTTTTAAATGTGATTATATCCTGAGTGTGGTAATGAATTAATATTGGGCACTGTCGTAATTTATGTAATTTCTTAGCGTAAAATAATAAATTTTTATTTTTAGGGTTACGTTGTGGAAAAAAGAATTTTGCTGCTCGCTCAATCCCCGTTGAACACTCACTAACCAAATACACTTCGCCCTCCCATCCAGTCCCAAGTCGTCTAATAACCTCATATTTTCGAGCTAATATTCGCCCCGATTGAAAGTTAAAAGTATCAATGTCGTTTTTTGCCATTATTATTATTTTTCCGTTATCATCATTGTTCTGTATTCTTTAAGCATAGCAGTTGATACTATAGGATCTATTTTATTCATTAGTCTACTTTTCAGGAACAAACATGCGCCTATTACATACCATGATTCGAGTTGGCAATTTACAACGATCCATCGATTTTTACACCAAAATACTCGGCATGAAACTACTACGCCAAAAAGACTATCCTGATGGTAAATTTACATTGGCTTTTGTAGGTTATGGTAACGAGCAAGACAACACTGCTATTGAATTAACACATAACTGGGATACAGAAAACTATGAACTCGGCAATGGTTTTGGTCATCTGGCTATTGAAGTAGATGATGTCTACCAGGCAACTGCCAAAATTAAAGCACAAGGTGGTAAAATTTTACGTGATGCAGGCCCGATGAATGCAGGCAGCACTATCATTGCTTTTGTAGAAGATCCAAATGGTTATGAAATTGAATTGCTCGGCCCAAAAAATTAAATTCTAAATTCAGTTAACGAGTTAAATTGTGTTTTTAGAAAATTCATCTGGTCAGATAATATTCGGCGATTACGTAAAACCAGATACTCAGCCATGTTGGGAATAAATGGAACTGCTAATAATGGCATGTGTGCCTGATCCGGGGTTCGACAACCTTTGCGAGTATTGCATTTTTTACACGCGGTGATCACATTTGACCAGGTATCTTTACCACCTTGTGCTACGGGCAAAATATGATCCCGCGTTAATTTTTTTTCTGTCGTCTGCTTACCACAATACAAACAAATGTGCTGATCACGTCGAAATAATTCACGATTATTTAAAGGTGGGGTTCTGTTCTTGTAAGCATGTTTATTTTCACCACGAACGGCAATAATAGAATTTAATTCTACTATAGTTTGAGCGCCTGAAATACGAGAATGGCCACCGTGCAAAATGAATTTATTCTCCCCGGCTGTCCAAACAATACGATCACGGGCATGCAGGCATATCGCTTCCTGCCAGGGAATCCATTTCATTGGTGTACCATTGGCATCAAGCCGTAGTATTAATGGGTAATTTTCAATCATAGTATAATTAAAGCTCATTTTTACGCTAATTGCTTATTTTTATTGCACTTTTTATGAATTACTTCATATCCTCTACAATTCTTTTTACCGGACCAAACGACAGCCGATGTATTTCGGTAATCCCCAGCTCACTTAAGGCTGCAATGTGTTGTTTAGTCGGATAGCCCTTATGTTTCGCTAATCCATAACCCGGGTATATTTTATCGTAGTGTTTCATCTCATTATCACGTGAGACTTTGGCGATTATGGATGCAGCACTAATGCATTCAACGCTGGCATCACCTTTTATAATTGCCTCTGACGGGCATGGCAAATCCGGACAGCGATTACCGTCAACCTGGGCAAAATCTGCTGCTGGCTTGAGCTGTAGAACGGCTCTTTTCATTGCTAATAAGCTCGCTTGAAGGATATTAATATCATCAATCTCATTGACTTCAGCACGTCCAATTGCCCAGGAAATGGCATTCTTTTGAATTTCACTAGCCAGAAACTCACGCTTTTTCTCGGACAGCACTTTTGAATCCATTAAGCCTGCAATAGGTCGCTTTGGATCGAGGATAACCGCAGCAGCAACGACAGGTCCGGCCAGAGGGCCACGCCCTACCTCATCGACACCTGCTATATATTCATAATTTTGTAATTTCATCATAAGCATCGACTGTACACTGATTCAACAATGAGTCCAAATTGAATTGTAACTCGCTTGATTCCCTAAAAAATATCGTTAATTCGAAGACCACATATAACCTACAAATGTACTCTGGAAAGTGCTAATTTCCACTTTCGATGATGATATTTGATACAATAGCCGCTGAATAACATAGGTCTTATAAGCATATGCAAACTATAAAAACTGCCGTTGTTGGTGTTGGTTATCTTGGTAAATTTCATGCCGAAAAATACTCTGCTATACCAAATAGTGAATTAATTGCTGTTGTTGATGCAAATGCCGAGGTAGTTCAGGAGATTGCTCAAAAGTTAGATGTTGAGGCATTAACTGACTACACTGAATTAAAAGCTAAGGTTGACGCAGTGAGCATAGTGGTGCCAACACAATTACATTATGACACTGCTAAATTTTTTCTGGAGAACGGAATACACGTTTTAGTAGAAAAACCAATAACAACCACAGTTGATGAAGCCACTGAACTGGTTAATATAGCTAATAAAAATAAACTCATTTTTCAAGTTGGTCATTTAGAGCGATTCAATCCAGCCATTTTGGCTTTAAATGACGTCATTAATAAACCTTTATTTATTGAATCACATCGAGTCGCGCCTTTTAATCCACGTGGTGCTGATGTAAATGTAATTTTAGATTTAATGATTCATGACATTGATATCATTATGAATATGGTTAATTCTAAGGTTACTCATATTGATGCTAATGGCGTTAAAGTTTTATCAAGTGATATCGATATTGCCAATACCCGATTACAGTTTGAAAATGGCTGTGTTGCCAATGTTACTGCGAGTCGAGCCGGACTAAAATCTGAACGTAAAATGCGATTATTTCAACACGATGCATATATTGCAATTGACTTCCAAAACAAAAAACTGGGGATTCACCGAAAAGGTGACGGTGAAATGCATCCCGGTGTATCCAATATAGAAAGTGAAGAGCAAATTTTTGAACAAGGCGATGCACTATTTAGTGAGATAGAATCATTTCTGAATGCCATTGCAAACAAAACTACTCCCGTCGTAAGTGGCGAAGATGGCCGTCTGGCATTAGAAACGGCATTAAAAATCACAGAATTATTAAAAAAGAATAGTTAATAAATTTCAAACAATAAAAGGACTAAATCCATGATTCCAATGGTTGATCTTAAAACTCAATACGCCAACCTGAAATCTGAAATCGATAATAATATTTTAACTGCACTTGGTAATGCCCAATTTATATTAGGACCCAATGTTAAAGAGTTTGAACTCGAATCAGCAAAATATTTAGGCGTTAAACATGCCATAAGTTGCGCTTCCGGTACAGATGCCTTACACCTTGCGCTCGTAGCTGCTGGTATCGGTGAGGGTGATGAAGTCATTACCACATCGTTCACTTTTATTGCTACTGCTGAAGCTATTTGTTATGTAGGTGCTACTCCGATTTTTGTTGACGTGTTACCTGATTCTTTTAATATTGATCCAGGTTGTATTCAAGCCGCTATAACGGCTAAAACCAAAGCAATTATCCCAGTCCATATTTTTGGCCAACCCGCCAACATGGATGCCATAATGAAAATAGCGAATGATAATAATTTAAAAGTGATTGAAGATTGTGCCCAATCTTTTGGTGCTGATATTGATGGGAAAATGACGGGTGGTATTGGTTTGGCAGGCTGTCACAGCTTTTTTCCGAGTAAAAATTTAGGCTGTTACGGTGATGGTGGTATGGTCACTACAAACGATAATGATATTGCTGATAAATTATTAACCTTACGAAATCACGGTAGCAATGTGCGTTATCACCATGACATTATTGGTTACAATAGCCGTCTTGATGAACTTCAAGCTGTTATTCTTCGTTCCAAATTAAAAAATATTGCGTCATATAATGAAAATAGACGACGTGTTGGCTTATTGTACAGTGAATTACTCAAAGAATACGTTCAACCCCCGATAGAAGATGGTATTGGTACTCATGTGTATCATCAATATACAATTCTAACTGGTAAACGTGATGTTATTATGGAAGCGCTTTCAAAGAAAGATATCGCTTCTGCGGTTTACTACCCTATTCCACTACACCAACAAAATGTGTTTAAAGATGACTGTGCTAACGTAACATTACCGGTTACTGACAAAATTGTATCACAGTGCATGTCTCTACCGGTATATCCTGAGTTATCGAATGAGCAAGTCAAGTCCATAGTTACTGTCATTGGGAAATGCTTTTAAAAATATGAACAAATCTGTCATGATCATTGCCGGTGAAGCTTCAGGTGATCTTCATGGTGCTCAATTAGTGCGACAGGTTAAAAAATTAGATAGTGAAATAGATTTTTTTGGCATCGGTGGCATTAATATGAAAGCCGCTGGTGTTGATATTAAAATTGATGCTTCAAAATTAGCTGTTATCGGATTAGTTGAAGTTATCAAGCATTACCGAGAACTTGTTTCATATCTTAATGATATGAAACATTTGCTTAAGACAAATCGACCTGATTTAGTTATTTTAATTGATTACCCTGGTTTTAATCTACGGCTTGCAAAAGCGGCTAAACGTCTCAATATAAAAGTTTTGTTTTATATTAGCCCGCAAGTATGGGCGTGGAGACAGGGTCGAGTTAAAAAAATTGGCCAATCTATCGATATGATGGCGGTTATATTCGATTTTGAGACTAAATTTTACGAAGACTACAATATCCCGGTTCGTTTTGTGGGCCATCCGTTGACAGAAGAAATACCAGAATTTTATAATAAAACAGAAGTGATAATGAATCTTGGGCTAAATCCAGATCATAAAATTCTTGGTCTTTTTCCGGGTAGTCGTAATAATGAAATAAAAAATCTATTGCCCATTATTTTAGAATCTGCAAGACGTCTTTATCAACAGGATAAAACATTACAATTTGTATTACCGTTAGCTTCTACAATACAACAAGAGGATATTATACCCTATTTAAAAGATCTTGATATTCCAATTAAGATTATTAAAAATGATAGTACTACGGCAATACAGGCTTGTAGTGCGATCATCACAGCTTCTGGAACGGTTACTTTAGAAATTGCCTTATCGGGTATTCCAATGGTTGTAATATATAAAATAGCATCAATTAGTTATCAAATTTTGAAATACATGGTGCATATTGATCATTTGGCTTTGTGTAATATTGTTGCAGATAAACGAATTGTTCCAGAATTAATTCAAAATGATGCAACACCAACTAAAATTGTCAGTGAGATGGAAAAAATATTATACTACGAAAATTATTCAAGCACGATGATCGAACAATTACAATCAGTCAGAAAAAACCTGGGACGATCCGGTAAGGGGCTATTAGTTGCTGAATTAACTTTGGAAATGTTAGGTCGTCGCTAAACGTATCTAGCGTAAAATACTTCGTTTAGAATTTTTCAAGAAACTATGCATAATTTTTACTTCATTACACGAGTCTAGCATTTTCTCAATTTCTTTTTTTGCATCGTCAAAACTAAGTCCAGAACGATATAAATGTTTATAAACTGTTTTAATATTTTTAACGACATCACTTGATAACTCAAGTCGTTTTAAGCCTTCTGAATTTACGCCATGAGGATGAGCCGGCGTTCCTGACACCATTAAATAAGGAGGGACATCTTTAGCTATCGAGCTACCCATTGCTGTAAAAACATTATTACCAATTGCACAAAACTGGTGAACCAAGGTAAATCCACCTAATATAGTGCCGTCACCAACTGTAACATGCCCCGCCAGAGTTGCATTATTTGAAAAAGTTACATCATTGCCAACACTACAGTCATGAGCAATGTGTATGTAAGCCATTAGCCAATTGTTATTTCCGATTTTTGTGATGCCGCCACCGTGTTCAGTGCCACGGTTAATGGTAACGAACTCACGAATGGTATTACCATCACCAATTTCTAAACGGGAGTTTTCATTATGAAATTTTTTATCCTGGGGAATCTCACCAATTGAGGCAAACTGAAAGATTTTATTATCTGCACCAATTGTTGTTGGACCATTAATTACCACATGAGGGCCTATCCAACTGTTTGCACCAATTGAGACATTTGGGCCAATAACACAAAATGGTCCAATTGTAGCGGACTCATCAATATTTGCTTTTGGATCAATGACGGCTAATCGATCAATACTCACCAACTTACCCTCATTGGATTACTCATACTAAATTTCACAATAATTATAATGTTATGCTTCTTTTTCAACACACATTATTTCGGCACTGACTACATGCTCACCGTCAACAGATGCTAAACAATCAAACTTCCAGACACCCCGCTTAGTAGTAATAACCGACGCTTCTAGTTGTAAGCGATCGCCAGGAGCAACGGGTCTTTTAAATCTAACATTATCAATGCCAACTAAATAATATAGCTTGTTATCATCGGGTTTACGGTCTGATGACTTGAATGCCAAAATTCCTGTCGCTTGCGCCAATGCTTCTATAATTAGCACTCCCGGCATAACGGGTTTTTGAGGAAAATGACCGGTGAAATAAGGCTCATTATAAGTCACATTTTTAAAGCCAATTAGTTTGTTTCCTGACTCAAATTCCGTCACTCTATCAATTAGCAAAAAAGGGTATCGATGAGGCAAATACTGTAAAATTTCGTTTATATCTAACATGCGAAAATTAGTTATCCTTATTTTTTAATTCAATAATCGTTTTTTCTAAATTCTTAATTTGACGAGCCATTTCATCCAGTTTTTTAAACCTGAAATTGCTTTTTTGCCACTGCTTAAATGGCTCTAACGGCGTACCTGAAGAGTAAACGCCGGGTTCTTTTACGCTCTGAAACACGTTTGCAGCACCTGTAACAGTAACATTATCAGTTATTTCAATATGCCCGGATATCCCAACTTGTCCGGCAAACATACAATTTTCACCGATAATCGAACTGCCTGCGATTCCAACACAACCCGCAATAGCAGAGTTATCTCCAATAATAACATTGTGTGCAATATGTATGAGGTTATCCATTACGACACCATTGCCAATTATGGTATTTTCTATTGCACCCCGATCGATAACCGTATTTGAACCGATTTGGACATCATCGCCAAGTATGACAATGCCAATTTGAGGAATTTTTACCCAACGGCCTTTGTCATTAGCATTGCCAAATCCATCTGAACCGATAACTGTACCCGAATCAATAATACAACGTTTACCAATTAAACTACCATGTTTAATCACAACATTAGGATAAATTCTACTATGCTCACCAATATTCGCCTTTTGCCCAATATAACAACCCGGTTCAATAATTACGTTTTTGCCAATAACGGCATTTGAAGCAATAACACAATTTGCTCCAATACTGCACTTATCACCAAGTTTAACTGACTCATGGATAACGGCTGTTGGATGTATTTTATACGTTGGTTTTGATAAAGGATGCAATACTGTGGCAATTTTTGCATATGCCACTAGTGGATCACTAACAACAATACAATTACCAGAATAGGTCTTCTCATCATACTCACTTAATATAATGGCACTTGCTTTTGTATCGGCTAATTTAGCCTTGAATTTATTATTAGACAAAAAACTTATTTGCCCATCAGTTGCTGTCGCCAATGTGGCAACTGAATTAATAATACAGTTACTATCGCCAATCACTTCACCATCAACTATTTTTGAAAGCTCAAGAAGATTTGCGTTCACTTATCACTCCATTTATTATTATATATGAAAATTTTTATTTTTTTAAATATTGCTGGCGCAACATTTTTAACACTTCAGCAGTAACGTCAACTCTTTTATTGGCAAACAATACACTTTCACCTAGTATTGCATCATAATTATTAGCTTTTGCATATGACACTATAGTTTTAAAAACCTGTTTCTGTAATTTAGTGAGTTCATCATTTCTTTTAATATTTAAATCTTCATTAAATTCCTGTTTAGCTCTCTTTATGTCGCGCTGCAACATAAATATTTCTCTTTCTTTTTTAACTTTATCTTCTCGACTAACAAAAGCAGAATCCTTACTGAATTTTTTTTCCAGTTTCGATAATTTGCTCTGGTTCTTTGCAATAGCTTTTTCTCTTGGTGCAAATAAATTTTGTAATTTTTCTCTAGCTGAATCGGCTTGTGGTGCATCTCTCATTACTGTAGAGGTATCAACAAATCCAATTTTTAATTCGACCGCTGTTAACTCAAGAGAACACGTAACTAGTAATAAAAATATCATTAACCGATTATATTTAACTGCCATTATTTCCACCTAATATGCTGAACCTAAAGTAAACTGGAATGATTGTAAATCATCACCTGGCTGCTCATCAATAACTTGAGCTAAACTAAACCGTAAAATTCCAATTGGTGCTAACCAAATAGCCGAAATACCATACGAAGACCGCATTTCACCTAAATCTACCTTGTCAGCATCACCATAAACAAATCCTGAATCAAAAAACAAACTAAACCTGAAACCGGATGCACTATCATCATTTGCACTCGGTAATACTAACTCAAGATTGGTTAAAATTCTGGAACTACCACCATAGGGTAAATTGTTGTCCTTAGTACTCGGACTACCCACACTGCCAGATTCATAACCCCGGATCGAGCGACTGCCACCAATAAAATAGTTTTTATACGGGGGTAATATTACCGTATCACGATAGCCATCACCCGTTCCAAGTTCCAAGTTTGCCATAAGTGTCCACCTTGACCAAACAGTAAAAAAATGTCTGGTTTCGAAGCTCAGTTTATAATACTCAAGATCACCTAAGGGAACAGCTAGTTCAGATGTGAAACGTGTTACATTACCACCGCGTGCAAATAAGGAACGATCACGATTATCAAATCTCCAGGAACCTGTAATAGTATAAGTATCAAAATTATTACCGTATAAATCTGTAAAATCTATTATAGATTTCACAGTCTGTGAACCCGTGAGCAGCTCAGTATCTTCATAACCTACAGAGAAGTTCATAAACAGGTTTTCATTCAATGGGATACCATAATGTAGATTTCCACCAACACTATTCGTCACATAGTTTGTAATAGCTGTTGTAGTCGTATCAATCTCTCTTGAATAAAGTGTAAAGCCTCGACTAACCCCATCTAAAGTATAGTATGGATTAGTTAAACTAAAACTGTATAATCTTGTCACTTGACTTCTATCGACCTTTAGCGCAACCCTTTTCCCCGTACCAGCAAAATTTTCTTGAGACAAACCAAAGTTTAAAATAATGCCTTGTGTGTCTGAAAAACCAAGACCGGCTGTAACTTGCCCGGTTGGACGTTCTGACACGGTATAATTTACATCTACCTGATCACTGGTTCCTGCAACTGGCGGTGTTTCAACATTCACAGACTCAAAGTAACCTAATCGATTTAATCTGGTACGCGATTGTGAAATTTTATCAGTTGTAAGCCAACCATTTTCCATTTGACGTATTTCACGTCGAACAACTTCGTCCTTCGTTTTTGCGTTGCCGCTTATATTAACTCTTCTGACATAAACTCTTCGCCCTGGATCGACATACAAGCTTAAAGCGACAGTTTTCGAATCTTCATCAATATCAGGGATTATATTCACATTCGAAAATGCATAACCTAATGTTGATAATTTTTCAGTAATATTATTTCGACTTTTAGACGTTCTTTTCCTGGAAAATACATCATTAACGGCAATTGGAACTAACATTCGCATGTCACTTTCATCAATAATTAAATCACCAATCAATTTCACTTCTCGAACAGTATAAATTTCACCTTCTGTAATATTTATCGTAATATAAATATCCTGTTTATCCGGAGATATTGAAACTTGTGTCGAATTTATTGCAAAATTAATAAATCCCCGGTCAAGATAATAGGATTTTAATATCTCCAAATCACCTGAAAGTAACTGTTTTGAGTATTGTTTTTTTCCACCAAAAAAACCTGTTCCTGCCGATTCAAATTTACCTAATAAAACTTCGTCGTAAAACCGTCGATTACCTACGATATTAATAGCATAAATTTCTGCAGAATCACCTTCTGCTATATTTATTTTAATACTAACGCGATTCCGTTCCTGTACCGTGATCTCAGTATCTACTTTAACGCTATATTTTCCTAAACTGTAATATTGCCGTTTAAGCTCCTGTTTCATCCTCTCAAGAATGGATGGATCAAAAACCCGCCCCTTAACCAGACCAATTTGTTTAAGCACGTTATCAAGTGATTCTTTTTGAATCTCTTCATTACCCTCGAACTCAATTTCTGTTATTGCAGGTCGCTCTGCTACAAATATTACTAAAACATTACCTTCTCTTTCAAAATGAATATCTTTAAACGAACCTGTTTTATAAAGCGCCTTAATTGCCTGACTACTAAGTTTGCTTGTGAATGTGTCACCTACTTTAAGGGGTAAATAATTAAAAACGGTACCTAAGGAAATTCGCTGCAATCCCTCTAATCGAATATCTTTCACTTTAAATTCTTCAAATGAATAAGCATTTGAAATACACAAACCACCTAGAAGAAATAATCCAAATTTACTAATCTTATACATGCTAATCTTGCAACTACCTTAATATACCTAACACATCATTATAAATTGCAACGCTCATTAACATTGCTAACACCAATATCCCGATTTTCTGACCTATTAATTCAAAATTTTCAGAAACAGGGCTACCCTTTACCATTTCAATTAAATAATTAAATAAGTGACCACCATCCAAAATTGGAATAGGAAACAAATTGATCATTCCCAAACTGATACTTACCACAGCTAAAAAGCTGATGAATGCTGAAAAACCAGAGCTTGCAGTAATCCCTGCATATTTAGCGATTGTTATTGGACCACTAATTTTATCAATTGATACTGAACCCGTTATCATTTTGCCAAATGTAATCAACATTAATTTTGAATTCACCCAAACTTTACTTACTGCTTCAGGTATTGCCTGTATTGGTGAATATTGATACTTAACTTTCATTTCTTCAGGATACACGCCTGTATCGATCGGACCCAAACCAATTCGCCCGACAACCTTACCATTAATATTTTCGCTTGCAGGTGTAACTCGAATTTCAATTTTCTTCGAGTCTCGTTTAACTAAAAATTTAAGCTCAGTGCCTGCTCGTGAACTAACATATCGAATTAATTTACTTGAACTATCAATTTCAATATTATCGACTTCAAGAATAATATCGTCAATTTTAAAACCAGCCTTAATAGCGGGTTTATTCTCTATCAGTCTAACAACTTTAGGAGGTCCAACAGGGCGCCATGGAAATATACCGACTGCTTTATAGTAATTCGTTAAGGAATCATCAGGATCAATGCCTTTGAAATCCAGTAAATATTCCGAGATAATTCCGTCTTTATTTTTCGCTCGTAAGTTAATCGAGGATTGATCCAGCAATGCTGGTAACATTGAACTGATTGCGACAGTAATAACGGGGGTTGATTCATCGTTAACTGAAATAATCTCAAAGCCTTTTTTTAGCCCGGCTTTTTCTGCTGGGGAATCCGGAAGCACTTCACCAATAACAGGTTTTAAATCTGTAACACTGACAACAAACATTAACCAATAGGCAAACACCGCAAAAATAAAATTAAATGCAGGACCAGCGAATACGACTGCAAATCGTTTATAGACATTTTGTCGATTAAAAGCTCGATGGACGTCAGCTGCTGGGACACTTGATTCTCTCTCGTCAAGCATTTTAACATAGCCACCTAATGGTATTGCGGCAAGTACGAATTCGACTTTATCTTTCCCAAACTTCCGTGAATACAGTGGTTTACCAAAACCTATCGAAAAACGTAAAACTTTTATTCCCAGCTTTCGCGCAACCCAATAATGGCCAAACTCATGAAACGCAATTAATATTGTGATCGCGATAATAAAATAAAATAAATTATTGATAATATCCAGCATTAACTAACCTTTTTAACATCTTGATTTATAATTTCTCTGGCTCTTTCTCTTGCACGAATATCACATTCAACAATTGTTTCGATACTGTCAGCTGGCTGTATCTTAACTGACTGTAATACATTTTCTACTATTTTAGGGATATCAACAAATCGAATATTTAAATTTAAAAATTCACTAACTGCGATTTCATTTGATGCATTTAATATTGTACATGCCGTTCCACCAGCTTCCATAGATTCCCTTGCTAATCGCAAACAGGGAAATCGTTTCTCATCAGGGGCTTCAAAATCTAATCTGGATATTGAAACAAGATCCAGATTGGTAACTCCCGATTCAATTCTATTTGGCCATGCCAGGGCATTAGCAATAGGTGTGCGCATATCAGGATGCCCTAGTTGTGCCAATACCGAACCATCTTTGTATTGCACCATTGAATGAATAACGCTTTGAGGATGTATAACAACTTCGATTTGATCCGAGCTTGCCTGAAATAACCATTTTGCTTCAATTATTTCCAGTCCTTTATTCATCATTGTCGCTGAATCGACTGATATCTTGCGACCCATACTCCAATTAGGATGAGCACAAGCTTGATCCGGAGTTATATTTTTTAATTCAGCTACCGGTGTTTCACGAAAAGGCCCACCAGAACCGGTCAAATAAATTTTGTTAACACCATTTCTATTTAAACCACTAGAATAATTTTGAGGTAAGCATTGAAAAATTGCATTATGTTCACTATCAACTGGTAACAAAACGGCTGAATGATTTCTAACTTCATTCATAAAGAGTTCACCTGACATAACCAGTGATTCTTTATTTGCTAATAATATGTGTTTCCCTGCTTTAGCAGCTGCTAATGAAGACTGTAACCCGGCTGCGCCTACAATCGCCGCCATGACGTATTTAATTTCAGGTAACGAAGCAACTCTATTCAGTGAATCATGACCCGCTAATACTTTTATATCTAAATCAGCTTCATTAATTTTCAACTGTAATTGCTCAGCAGCAGATTCATCAACCATCACGGCGTATTCAGGTTTAAATTCCAGACATTGATTAAAAAAACGATCTACCTGATTATTTGCTGTTAGTGCAATAATTTTATATTTATCCAAATTAACGCGGATAACTTCTAAGGTACTCACCCCTATTGAGCCTGTCGAACCGAGTATCGAAATACCTTCTTTAGTGGTTACATAACTTGAACTCATTCGGGTATACCCATAACCATCAAGCATAATAAAAATATTGGTGCTGCTGCCGTTAAGCTGTCTATTCTATCGAGAATACCTCCATGCCCAGGTAAAATATTAGAACTGTCTTTTCTATCGGCTTCTCGCTTATAACGACTTTCCAAAAGATCTCCCAGAATAGAAAATAACACGGTCGCCATTGATAATATGACAATAGCAAATGCCTGTACTGTTGGAAATCCTCCATCTCGTAAGATAACTGCAACAGTGTAAGCAGTACTAGCGATAAGTGCTCCCCAAACGCCTTCCCATGATTTACCAGGACTAACACGCATTGCCAGTTTAGTTTTGCCCCATTTTTTTCCACTAAAGTATGCTGCACTATCTGCTACCCATAACAACATAACCAAGCCTAGCAAATACCCAGGCCCGTATTTTTCATCATTGTGTAAAACAACAATTGCAATAAATGGAATTATTATGATTAAAACCCCCATTAAACCATGCCGTACTTTAAAACTGAGTTTTGGATAGGTCATACCGGCATATCCAAGAACATAATAAAACATCATTAACCAAACGATAAATGCTAACCCTAGGATCAATAACAATAAGTTATAGTTTGGTATAACAACCACTACTGCAATGTACATCATTGCTATAATAAACAGGATATAAATGACCTGGCTTAATATTGTTTTTAAACCAATTAACCTGGCCCATTCCCAGGAAGCAACTATAAAAATCAACCCTGTTAATAACGTAAAATAGGTATTCGACAACTTAAACATCGCCAACAATACTAGCGGTATAAGTATAATTGCTGTTAAAACCCGGGATTTAAGCATTTTTAATTTGATCTACCTGCTCGCCAGTGTGCCCAAAACGTCTTTGCCTTTTCATATAATTCTGTATCGCATTTTGAATTTCAATTTCATTGAAATCAGGCCAAAGGGTTTCTGTAAAATACAATTCGGTGTACGCCAGTTGCCATAACAAAAAATTACTGATTCTTTCTTCACCACCGGTTCGGATAAATAAATCAGGTTCAGGCAAACTATTTAAACTCATATATTGTGTAATACATTCTTCTGTTATCGCATCTTTTTCTAATACACCAATCGCAATATCAGCAACAATTTTATTAACCGCATTTGTAATATCCCAACGGCCGCCATAATTTGCAGCAATGGATAAAACCAGACCTGAATTAGATTGTGTTAAAGATTCAGATGAAATAATTTTTTCCTTTAATTTATCGGAAAAAACACTTCTATCACCAATAAATTGCATCCGAATATTATTCTCATTTAAACTCTTAACTTCATGTTCTAGTGATGTAAAAAATAACTCCATTAGCGAATTAACTTCTTTTTTTGGCCTTTTCCAATTTTCACTTGAAAACGCAAATATTGTTAATGCTTTTATTGAGTTTCGTGCACAATATTGCACGATATTGCGAACAACTTTAACGCCACTCTTATGACCAGCGACTCTGGGTAAAAATCGTTTTTTTGCCCAACGACCATTACCATCCATTATAATTGCAATATGTTTAGGAAACTCTCCATGAACAGTACTATTATTGTTATCTGAGTGGCTGATATTCGTCATGCCATATCCATGGATTAAGTTGATTGGAGTTTGTATTTGAAATATATTAAATTTCCATTAAATCTTTTTCTTTTGTATCGAGATGTGCATCAATTTCTGAAATATGTTTATCAGTCAGCTTTTGAATTGTATCGTGCGCCTTTCTCTCATCATCTTCGGTAATGTCTTTATCTTTTAATAAAGATTTGAAATCACTGATTGCATCTCGTCGAATATTACGAATTGCGACACGACCACCTTCACCATCCTGTCGTACAATTTTAATCATGTCTTTACGCCGTTCTTCTGTTAAAGGTGGTAAAGGTATACGAATTGTGTCACCTGCCGTGGCAGGATTTAAACCTAAATTTGAATTCATAATGGCTTTTTCAACAATCGGGACTAAGGTTTTCTCCCAAACAGAAATCGACAGTGTTCTGGAATCCTGAACTGATATATTTGCCACCTGACTGAGTGGTACTTGAGAGCCATAATATTCAACAGTTATTTGATCTAATAAACTTGGGTTGGCACGTCCTGTTCTAACTTTTGTTAGTTCCTGACGCAATGACTCAACACTCTTATTCATACGAGTTCCGGCATCTTCTATAATTTCATTTATCATAAAACTACCTATCTAACTTATTTTATTACCGAACAAGTGTTCCGATATTTTCGCCTTGAACAATTTTAATTAAAATACCTTTTTCATTCATATCAAAAACTCGAATGGGTATCTTATTATCCCGACATAATACTATCGCTGTAGTATCCATTACTGCTAATTTATCTGCTATTACCTGATCATAAGAAAGCTCGTTATACTTAGTAGCAGTCTTGTCTTTCTTTGGATCTGCAGAATAAACACCATCAACATTTGTACCTTTTAAAACGATATCAGCATGAACCTCAATTCCACGTAAACTTGCAGCAGTATCTGTTGTGAAAAAAGGATTACCAGTACCAGCAGCAAATATTACCACTCGAGATTTTTCCAGGTGTCGAATTGCTTTCCGGCGAATATAATCCTCACACACAGAATGTATCGGAAGTGCAGACATTACCCGCACTTCCAATTTTTTGCGTTCTAGCCCATCTTGCAGGGCTAAAGCATTAATAACCGTTGCCAACATTCCCATGTGGTCAGCACTAGCGCGATCCATACCTTCTGTCGCTAAACTAACACCACGAAAAATATTGCCACCGCCTATAACCAAAGCAACTTGAATACCCATTTCGACTAATTGTAAAACTTCAGTAGCAATATTGCTTACAACAGATGAATCAATTCCAAAGTCACCCTTGCCCATCAAAGCTTCGCCACTTAGTTTTAGTAGAATCCGTTGATACTTTGATTTACTCACAGCCAGTCCCTATTAATTGCCTTTGGCTTGAGCCATAACTTCTTCTGCAAAATTATCAACTTTCTTCTCAATACCATCACCTAATTCAAAACGAACAAACGATTCTACAGTTGTTTTTGCAGACTCTAACAATTTTTCAATAATTTGATCAGGATCTTTAACAAATGGTTGCCCAAGCAAAGTTACTTCTTTTAAATATTTCTTAATTTTGCCTTCTACCATTTTTTCAATTATATTATCAGGCTTTCCACTACTAGCCGCTTCGGCAGAATAAATATCCTTTTCTCGCTTTAAGATTTCTGGATCAACTTGATCTGCACTAACGCAAAGTGGCTTACTAGCAGCAATGTGCATAGCGATATCTTTCGCAAGCTCAATATTATCCGAACTTATACTAACAGCTACACCAATTCGATTGCCATGGCTATAAGTTCCTAATGTTCCAGTACTTGTTACAAATTCAAACCGCCGGACATCAACATTTTCACCAATTTTTGCAATTAGTGTTTTTCGTTCTTCTTCTACTGTTGCTCCTGTCGCAAGTTTTATATTATTTAGCTCATCAATTGTTGACGGTTTATTCGCTAAAGCAACTTTAGCAACATCATCTGCAAATTTACTAAAATTTTCATCTTTTGCGGCAAAATCAGTTTCACAGTTAACTTCTATAATCAAAGCTGATTTATTGTCATCACTATGTGCAAAAACAATTTTACCTTCAGCCGCAACACGGCTACTTTTCTTATCAGCTTTTGCTTGACCTGTTTTTCGTAAATGATCAATTGCAGCTTCCATATCGCCATTAACTTCTGTTAATGCTTTCTTACATTCCATCATACCTGAACCAGTACGTTCACGTAATTCTTTAACTTGTGCAGCAGTGATAGCCATAATGCTATAACCTCTCGTAACTTATATTAAAATTAAAATTAGTTGATAAGACACACTCGCACGAATATATTTATCAATAGTGCGAGCATGTAGTGATATCAATAATCAATTAATCAGAAGCGCTTTCTGATTCAGATTCTTCGGCAGTTGATTCATCTGTGCTACTTGCTTCTGTTTTTTCAACTTCTGCTTTTTTAACTACTGTAGTTTTTGATTTTGATTTCTTTTTGGCTTTTTTAACTGGTGCTTCTGCACTTAATTCAACAAAATCATCATCTGCACCAACTCCCGGTACTAACACTGATTCACGGCCAGTAATAACTGCATCTGCAGCACCTTTTGTGTACAAAGTGATTGCACGAATAGCATCGTCATTACCAGGGATCAAATAATCAACACCACTAGGATTATTATTAGTATCTACAACACCGATTACAGGAATACCAAGTTTAATGGCTTCTGTAATTGCAATTTTTTCATGACCAACATCTACTACGAATATAACATCAGGTAATCCTGCCATATTCTTAATTCCGCCAAGGCTTCGATCTAATTTAACTTTTTCACGGGTTAGCGTTAACACTTCTTTTTTACTTAAACGTTCAAAAGTACCATCAGAATCCATGGCTTCTAATTCTTTTAGACGCTTAATCGATTGTTTTACGGTTTTATAATTCGTTAACATACCGCCTAACCAACGGTGATTAACATAAGGCATATCACAACGATCGGCTTGTTCTTTAATGATATCCTGAGCTGAACGTTTAGTACCGACGAAAAGAACTTTTCCTTTTTTGGAAACCATTGAACCAATAAAGTTCATAGCATCCTGATAAAGCGGTAAGGTTTTTTCCAGATTGATAATGTGAATCTTGTTTCGATCACCAAATATAAATGGTGCCATTTTTGGATTCCAGAAACGTGTTTGATGGCCAAAATGGACACCCGCTTCCAGCATCTGACGCATAGTAACATCAGTCATTTTACTTCTCCTAAACTTGGGTTTAACCACCACATGTTGAATTTGCTTACCTCTTTATTCCTAAAGAAGAACCCTTTGCGTTAAGACCCCAACATGTGTGCGAATTTACTCATTTACATGAGCATTAGTTTTTGCGAATTTTATTAATGCGCGCGCGTTTTATACCATATCTAGCCATTTTCGACAATGTTTTTGATGTAATTTAAATATCAATAAACCACCCTGAGCATTTGAATTTACTAGGAATTTTTGCTGACAACGGCTAAATATGCCGTTAAAGAACTCCTGCGCTATGAGAATATCCTTATGACGAGTCCGATACACTTAACTTAACATAATCCAAAAAAGAAACGTCGCTAACTAACTGATTTACTGGCTAAGCCCTGTAAAATAAGGTAAAACACCACATTCAAATGTTAGAAAGTAAATAAGATGGCTATTAGTATAAAATCTCCGGATGAAATCGTTAAAATGCGTATTGCCGGCAAACTTGCTGCAGATGTGTTAGAAATGATTGAGCCACACGTTAAGGCCGGTATCACCACCGATGAACTGGATTCTATTTGCCATGATTACATTGTAAACGAGCAAAATGCCATACCTGCCCCGTTAAATTACCACGGTTTTCCTAAGTCAATCTGTACATCAGTTAATCATGTCGTCTGCCATGGCATTCCGGCTAATAAACGTTTGAAAAATAACGATATTATCAATATCGACATTACTGTGATTAAAGATGAATATCATGGCGATACCAGTAAAATGTTCTTCATTGGTGAACCTTCAATAGAAGCTAAACGTATTGTTAAAATAAGCCATGAATGTTTGTTGCTTGGAATTGAGCAAGTTAAACCCGGTGCACATCTTGGTGATATTGGTTATGCAATTCAACACTACGCAGAATCACAGCAGTGCTCAGTAGTTCGAGAATATTGTGGTCACGGTATCGGCCGTGTGTTCCACGAAGATCCTCAGGTTCTTCATTATGGGACTGCGGGAACCGGCGAACAACTGGAGGCCGGAATGATATTCACAATTGAACCAATGATAAATGTTGGAAAACGAAACGTTAAGCTTTTAAAAGATGAATGGACGGTAGTAACCAAAGATCGGTCTTTATCTTCTCAATGGGAACACACTATCCTGGTGACTGATTCAGGTTATGATGTTTTAACTCAACGTCCTGATGAAAATTTCTAATAAAGATGAGAAATGATCCGGAACTCTATAATTCAGTTAAAATTGACACTGAACTATTAAAGACCCAACCGCCTTTAGAATCATTTACTAACTCATTAAAAAATGCCACAACGATATTAGATGAGCGTTATCACGCAGGTCGAACCGCAAATGAGTTAATTCATTCTCGGGCTGCTGTTATTGACTACCTCATAACGCATGCCTGGAATTTTTTTATACCTGAAAACTCAAACTGCTGTCTAGTAGCCGTTGGTGGATATGGTCGCAGTGAACTTCATCCTCATTCGGACATCGACATAATGGTTATTGTCGGCCACATTAAAAAAATACCAACAGACTCACTTGAAAAATTTATTACATTTTTATGGGATATGCACCTCAATGTAGGTCACAGTGTTAGAACACCGTCGGAATGTGCATCTGAAGCTAAAAATGACATTACTGTTGTTACTAACATGCAAGAATCAAGATTTTTAATTGGCGAGCAGAGTTTATTTGATAAGCAACAAATATTATGTTCACCCGATAATATATGGGACAGTAAAAATTTCTTTAATGCAAAATGGGATGAACAGAAATCGCGCTATAGGAAATTTAATGATACAGCTTATAACCTTGAGCCCAATATTAAAGAAGGCCCTGGTGGATTACGGGATATACAAACAATATATTGGGTAACAAAAAGACATTTTGGTTCTGAAAATCCTGATGAATTAGTTAAACTTGGTTTTTTAACAAAACCTGAACTAACCACTTTGATTACCGGGCAGTCGTTCATATGGAAAGTGCGTTACGGATTGCATTTATTAGCAAATAGACGAGAAGACAGACTATTATTTGATTATCAAAGATTACTCGCCACGCAATTTGGATATCGTGACGACAAAAATAAATTAGCAGTAGAGCATTTTATGAAAGACTACTATCGAACTATAATGGAACTTAGTCGGTTAAATGAAATGTTACTGCAATTATTTCAGGAAGAGATATTATTAAAAGGAAAAAATTCTAAAACAATAAAACTAAATTCCAGATTTAATTTTCAAAATGGTTTTATAGAAACCACGAGTGAGACTACATTTGTCGAGTATCCATTTGCATTACTAGAAATATTTCTTCTTCAGGCTCAACAACCTGATTTGAAAGGCGTTCGAGCGAACACCATAAGAATAATTAGAGAAAACCTGTATTTAATTGATGCAAGCTTTCGAGATGATCTCAGAAATAAAATGCTGTTTATGGAAATTTTACGCCAACGAGTTGGTGTAACTCATGAATTACGGCGAATGAATACATATGGTGTTTTAGCAGCCTACATACCCGCCTTCAATGAAATAGTCGGACAAATGCAACATGATTTATTTCATGTTTATACAGTCGATCAACATACATTATTTGTAATTCGTAATATACGACGTTATACCGTAAAAGAATTTTCAAATGAATTTCCTTTATGCAGTAATATCATTAAAAATTTAGCTAAACAGGAAATTTTGATCATCGCCGGTTTATTTCATGATATATCCAAAGGTCAAGGTGGAGACCATTCGACACTAGGGTCAAAAGTTGCACTTGAATTCTGTCAAAAACACAATATGAATAAATATGACTCCGAGCTTGTCGAATGGCTGGTATTCAATCATTTAATCATGTCGGTTACAGCTCAAAAAAAGGATATACAAGATTTAGAAATCATAAAAGAATTTTCCGAGCTTGTGGGCGATCAATATCGTCTTGACTTGATTTTTCTTTTAACAGTTTCGGATATTCGTGCAACAAGTCCAAAAGTGTGGAACTCGTGGAAATATTCACTCCTTTCGAGTTTATACTCTTCGACAAAACAGTATTTAAAACAGGAAACTAAAGGTGAACGAAATCAAATTACTTCAGTAACACGAATTAAAGAAGATTTACTAGCCATACCTGAAGCTTTAATTCTAGATAAAGAGAAACTTTTACATCTATGGGATAAACTATCAAACGAATATTTCATTCAATGTGAATACACTGAAATTATTTGGCATTCCAAGCTCATTCTTAACAATACACACGAAGCTATCATAAGCATTCAACAATCCAGCGAATTATCAGGCACTGCTGTTTTTATTTACGCCAGAAATAATCTCGGTTTGTTATCAGTTATTACTGCTGTATTTGAACAACTCAACATCAGTGTCGTTAATGCCCGAATCTATAAAACCAGTGATAATTTTATATTAACTTCATTTATTATCCTTGAAGAAAATGGTGACCAAATACTCGATGACTCAAGAATTCAAAGTTTAAGTAACAATTTGAAAAAATATTTAAATTCTGATTTAACAACTTCAATTGAAGTAAGCCGTAACATACCCAGACAGTTAAAGCATTTTTCATTTCCAACAGAAGTTATATTCAGTGAAGATAAGAATAAACGTCACCTCATTATGGAAGTTATTGCATTTGATCAGCCAGGGATGTTATCTCGAATATGCGCCGCTATGGATGCCTGTGGTGTAGAACTTCTCTCTGCCAGAATTTCAACCTATGGCGAACGGGTTAATGATATTTTTTATATTACTAATACTAACAAAACTTCTTTGCCGAATGAAAAAACCACATCGTGTCTCGAAAAATCAATTATTGAAACCTTAGCCAATTAAAACCTGACTATTTTATAGCTCAATAAATTCCAGTGCATTGCCATCCGGATCGCGACAAAATAATGCCTTTCGTCCTGATTGACTGACCGTGAAATTGATATTGAGTGAAGATAAAGCGGTTTCAATTTGTTTTATAGATTTAACTTGTAAAGCAACATGACGATCACGACCACCGTGCTCTGGTCGGTTAAAGACGGGATCCGGATTATCAAGTTCTAATAGATGTATTTGACTATCGCCAACATTCAACCAAAGTCCAGAATAAGGTAAATCAGGACGTTCATCATTAATACTCATATCCAGGATAGTACAGTAAAAATTTTTAGCACTATCCAGATTTTTCACAATATACGTTGCATGCAGAATTGTTTTATAATTATCCATATTAAGACTCTTCCATGCATAATTTTGACGAGAAATATCCGGCAGTTAAAATAAATAATCCACCAACCCATTCTCTTGGTAACACGGTTTCATCTGTTAACAGGCTAGCCGATACTGCAGCAACAATTAGCTCAAATAACAATATAATTGCAGAACGTTGTACCGGCATATGAGAAACCCCATACATGACACTAACAGTCATGATGACAACTAAAATTGCTCCAGTAAAGACAGCACTGGCTATTACGTTTACTGATACAGAATCGATATTGGTATTAAAAAATACCAACAAAACACCTGAAACCAGAATAACACCTAACCATGAAAATACTACCTTAAGTTGCACTGATGCATATTTTGCCTTGCGTGTTAAAGCATTGGTAATTGCAAAAGCAAAGCCCGATGACAATGCCAGCCAATCAGTAGTAGTAGATGGTAATGGGAAGCCGACATCTTCCTGCCAAAGCATAATAACTGCACCTGCCATAGCGATAACAAGCATTACTAAACTCAAAAAACTTAGTTTTTCTTTTAAGAATACTACGCCAAATAATGTTGCCCATAGTGGTGACAGGTAAAATAAAATCATAACCCGCACTATCGGACCTTCAATGATCGCAAGTATAAATGCAGTATTAGTCCAGCCACTTGTAAGTGCAATAAATATCAATAATGTAGCATTTTCATAAAACTGATCCCGGTATCGATAAAATAACACCACTAAAATTGGCAATGTTCCCAAATAAATAAACAACGTTGCCCATAATCCTGATAAACCATTTTGTTCTAATATTCGTAATGGATACCAAAAAAGACCCCATAATGTTGCGGCTAATAATAAACTCAATATTGGATACAAATTATATTCCCATTTATATTTGACATAGTTACTTGCTGACGCTTAGATGGTAAAATAACATTACTTTAATACTAAATACACATTCAATATATGAATCCAGAATTAAATAAACTACACCCCTATCCTTTTGAAAAATTAAAATTACTAAAATCTCAGGTTAGTGCTCCAACTGATTTAAACCACATCGCACTATCAATTGGAGAGCCTAAACACGCGCCACCGAAATTTGTATTATCAGAACTCTCTAATAGTCTAGCTAATATTAGTTCCTACCCAAGCACCTTGGGCAATGAAACACTCAGAAGTGCGATATCCAAATGGTTAATTAATCGTTTTCAATTACCTGAGAACTCCATTACCCCTGATAACCACGTACTTCCCGTTACCGGAACCCGTGAAGCATTATTTTCATTTACACAGTGTATTATAGATAAAACGATTAATCCTCTGGTTTTAATGCCTAATCCGTTTTATCAAATATATGAAGGCGCAGCCATCCTTGCTGGTGCTAAACCATACTATCTTAATTCAGTAGTCGAATTAAACAACATCCCTGACTATCACAGTGTGCCAGATGAAATTTGGCAACAATGCCAATTATTAACAATTTGTACACCCGGCAATCCATCTGGCGCTGTAATGTCAATTGAGCAACTGCAGTATTTAATTGGCTTAGCTGATAAATTTGATTTTATCATTGCGTCTGATGAATGCTATTCTGAAATTTATTTCAATGACTCTCAACCACCGGCAGGTTTACTACAAGCCAGCGCACTGTTGGGCAGAACAAATTATGAGCGGTGTATTGTGTTTCATAGTTTATCAAAACGATCAAACCTACCCGGACTCCGATCGGGCTTTGTTGCCGGCGACGCCGACATTATTAAAAATTATCTTAAATTTCGCACTTATCATGGCTGTGTTATGCCACCCCATCATCAATCTGCCAGCACTGTTGCGTGGCAGGATGAACAGCATGTTGTTGAAAACAGAAATTTATACACACAAAAATTCCAAATATTTATTGAAATACTGGAATCTTCAATTGAAATCAAACGTCCCGATGCTGCATTTTATGTTTGGCTTAAAACACCCATCAATGATCAGGATTTTGCACAACAGTTATATCAACAGCAAAATGTCACTGTTTTACCAGGCAGCTTTCTGTCGCGTGCGACCAAAACAGGAAATCCCGGCGAAAACTATGTTCGGCTTGCATTAGTTAGCACCCTGGATGAATGCAATGATGCGGCTAATCGTATCAAATCATTCATTAAAACGTTATAATCCTTATTTATTTTTATGTCTTAACGTACCACACGAAATCCAGAATAATCTGGCGGAGAATTTAATGAGCAACCTACAAGAAATAATTGAGTCAGCATTTGAAATACGTGCTGAAATCACCCCTAGAAACGTAGATACCAATGTCAAAGAAGCCGTTGATGAAATTATTAACAAGTTAGACAAAGGTGAATACCGCGTTGCTGAAAAAACCGATACCGGGTGGGTTGTTAATGAGTGGTTGAAAAAAGCCGTATTACTATCATTTCGAATTCAGGATAATAATTTCATGAAAGGTGGTTTCACAAATTATTTTGATAAAGTACAGGCAAAATATTCTGATTATAATTCACGTGACTTTCGTGCCGAAGGTGTTCGAGTTGTGCCACCAGCAACTGTTCGAAAAGGTGTTTATCTTGCATCCGGCGTCGTTTTAATGCCCTCGTATGTCAATATTGGTGCTTATGTTGATAGTGGTACTATGGTAGACACCTGGGCAACTGTCGGTTCATGTGCACAAATCGGTAAAAACGTGCACTTATCTGGTGGCGTTGGTATCGGTGGCGTGCTTGAACCACTACAAGCTGCACCCACAATTATTGAAGATAATTGTTTTATTGGTGCCCGCTCAGAAGTTGTTGAAGGTGTTATTGTTGAAGAAGGTTCGGTTATTTCAATGGGAGTTTATATTGGTCAAAGCACAAAAATATACAACCGTGAAACCGATGAAGTCAGCTACGGCCGGGTTCCTGCAGGATCGGTTGTGGTTGCCGGAAACTTACCCTCGAAAGATGGTAAATACAGTCTCTATTGTGCCGTTATCGTTAAACAGGTAGATGCCAAAACTCGAAGCAAAGTTGGTATAAACGAATTACTTCGAAATATATAATTACCACGTATGATTACCCTTTATGGTATTAAAAATTGTGACACCGTTAAAAAAGCGCGACATTGGCTTGATGACAATAATCAAAAATATCAATTTCACGATCTAAGAGTTGACGGGCTTGATAGCAAAACACTATCAAGTTGGTTAAGCCAGGTTGATAATATGACATTATTAAATAAACGTAGTACCACTTGGCGACAACTAAGTGATTCTCAAAAAGCCAATCTTTCCGAATCCAATATTAAAAAACTACTATTATCAAATGTCACCTTAATTAAGCGTCCCGTGCTCGAATTTAATAAAAAAGTTTATCTTGGCTTTTCGGATAAAAGCTATCAGGAAATATTTAATTAATATGCCAAATACACTAAATTTACTAAAAGACCTGATTAAGCAACAATCCGTAACACCGGATGAAAGCGAATGCCTTAAGATGATAGGTGACAGGCTGAGTAATTTAGGGTTCAAAATTGAATATTTACGATTTGATGACGTCAATAACTTATGGGCCAAACATGGTAATGCTGACCCATTATTTATTTTCGCCGGTCATACTGACGTAGTACCGACTGGACCTGAATCAAATTGGAAGTTTCCACCTTTTGAACCTACAGAAAAAAACGGTTTATTATATGGTCGTGGTACCGCCGATATGAAAGGCTCAATTGCTGCCATGTGCACTGCAGTAGAACGCTTTATTACCGCATACCCTAATCACAATGGATCGATTGCTTTCTTGATTACCGGTGATGAAGAAGGCCCGTCTATCAATGGTACAGTCAAAGTCATTGAAGAGTTAGTTAAACGAAAAGAACAAATTCAATATTGTCTGGTTGGTGAACCATCCAGCACTCTAAAGCTTGGTGACATTATTAAAAATGGTCGACGCGGTTCTCTTAATGGTCATCTCACGATAAATGGAACACAAGGTCATGTCGCTTACCCGCATTTAGCGAATAATCCGATTCACTTAGCAACCCCATTTCTAACAGAACTGGCAGAAATGAAATGGGATAATGGTAATGACTATTTTCCACCGACAACATTTCAAATTAGCAATATCGAATCCGGTACCGGTGCCGAAAATGTAATTCCGGGTGATTTAAAAGTAATGTTTAATTTTCGTTATTCAACGGAAGTCACTGCTGATGAAATAAAATCAAAAGTAATGGCGTTAATAGCGAAACACGATCTAAATCATGATATAAAATGGCGACTGTCAGGAAAACCATTTCTAACACCGAAAGGCGATTTAGTAAGTGCAGTCAGTAAAGCAATTAAACAACACTGTGGCTATGACACCGAGCTATCAACTAGTGGCGGAACATCTGATGGTCGTTTTATCGCTCCTACCGGAGCACAAGTAGTAGAATTAGGGCCACTAAACAAAACCATCCACCAAATAGACGAAAATGTTTCTATTGATGATATCAATAAATTATCGTTGATCTATGAATCGATGTTAGTAAATTTATTAAATTAAAAATTACAATTTGTCACTAGAAAATTTATCTTACCAACGCTTCTTCTATAGAACGAATAACATCCTGTTCCAGTTCATTGGCAACGTCTTCTGCCGGGCTATTAACTGCAACACGACCAGGACGCACAAACAAGATACTTGTTGTTCCTTTTTTATGAATTAATGTGATATGCAACGGGCACAGTGCCAGCATAGTGGGATCGGCATTACTCACTTTATTGGCATACCAGCCATTACAAAATACCATACTACGAATGGATTCCAGTTTATTTCTGTTGTAGTCATCACCCCAACGTTTTGCAAAGTGCGCCAGACTTTTTCCGATGTTTGGTTCAAAAACAACAAAATAACCATTATTGTCCAGCGAAGTAAACACCTTTTTATAAACAGTATTAAGTGGGCTTTTAATTTTTTTAACGTAGACCAGTGGTTTTTGTGGTGTTATAAATTGATCGGACGCACTCTCATCACTGCTATTAACAAAACCACTATTACTCTCTATTGGATTCCCAACTTCAACAGGAACACCTTGTTCTATTTTTTGAGTTAGGTCTTGCGCAAATACTTGAGAAGAAAAACATAAGGCTAGTAATAACCACTTCCACATAAAGGGTCTCCGGTTTAAACTTATTTTTTAACAGTTGCTACTTGATTGCGGATATACACAGGATTTACCTGCTCAGCAAAAATAACGTTACCGTTTTCAAATTCATATTTCGATAAAGCTATCATGTCAATCGCATCAGGATAATTAAATTCAGTATTTGATTTTACATTACTTATGGTTATTTCATCAGAATAACTAAGCCAAGCTTCACCGACACTATACCAGTTTTTAGTGTTATCCAATTGTATCATTTCAGGTTTTGAGACATTTTCATCGCCAATTAGTTTCATGATACCATTGCTCTCAATATAGCAACCCCAATATATTTCAGCCATTCGGGCATCTTGTAAAATTGCAATATTGTGTTGATTAAATTCTCTAAAAACACCTTGGGCTAAAACACGTAAACTCGATAATGCTATCACTGGAATATTCTGGCTATAGGCAATGCCCTGGCATACCCCGGCAGCGATGCGCAAGCCAGTAAAAGAACCAGGCCCCTGACCAAAAGAAACGAGATCAATATCAGACAGTACTACACCCGCTTTAGCCAATAAAGATTCAATCATTCCTAATATTAAATTAGCATGTCCCCTGGCTTGTACTTGATGCTCATTCTGAATTTTATCATCTATTAATAAAGCAACACTGCAGGCTGCTGTACTCGTATCAAATGCAAGAATATTCATGAATTGATATTATCAACCGGACTGGTTTCATTTTTTGCCGGTTCATCATTTTGGGTTGTTTGAAAAAAAGCATGAACATCATTTATATTTCGAGATACAGGCATACCGGGTAAGCTTAATATAAATTTTTTACCATAAGGTTTAGTTGTTATTCTGGGGTCACACAAAACTAACAATCCACGATCTGTCATATCACGGATTAATCTTCCAACACCCTGTTTTAGAGTTATCACGGCATTTGGTAATTGATAATTCATAAAAGGATTTTCACCATTTTCTCTCATGGTATCAATTCGAGCTTTTAATACCGGATCACCAATTGACGCAAAGGGGAGTTTGTCGATAATGACACAGGACAAAGCCTCGCCCCGAACATCGACCCCCTCCCAAAAACTACTCGTCCCCAGTAAAATGGCATTACCTTTGTTTCTAAATTCATCCAGTAGTGCATCACGCGGAGCATCCCCTTGAACCAACAGTGGATAATCCAAACAATTTTCCATTGCCTGTTTAGCTTCTGATAATGCCCGATAACTTGTAAACAGAAAAAAAGTTCGCCCTTTAACAATGTTAATAATATCTTTTGCAACCGCTATAATTTTCGGATTGTACTGATGCGAACTCGGTTCAGGTAAATCTGGTGGTAAATAGATTAATGCCTGTTTTAAATAATCAAACGGACTATCTAATAATAATTCTTTTGCCGTTTCAATACCCATTCGATCGGTGAAATACTGAAATGTATTACTGACAGTTAAGGTTGCTGATGTAAATATCCATGCGCCCGGATAATTATCCAATTGGTCTTTAAAATGTGGAGCAATACTCATCGGTGTCATGTGTAGCGAGAAATGGCGCTTTCGAATATCGCACCATCGAATATACTGCTGGTTATTAGATTGCAATATCATATCGAGTCGATTTATAAATGACACGCAACGACGCGAAAACGACTCCATAATTTTGCTTCGCTCTTCAAGCGGCTCAAGCAGCGCATGTAATTCCTGTAATTGCTCGAGCAGTTTATCCATTGCGGAGAGTGATGCGGCTTGTTTCATCACATCATTCCACGCCAGTCGACTCAATTGACTTCCGAGAGTCAGTCTGAGATCAGAAATACAGGTTTTTAATTCTTTAGTGCAATCACTAATATCATAATCTTCGTTAATTTCATTCAGGTATTCTAACTGGACATCTTGAGCTAAATTATAAAGTTGATTACTACTGACTGACAACCCGAAAAAATTTGATGCGATATCCGGTAATTGATGTGCTTCATCAATTATATAAGCATCACAATCCGGTAACAACTCACCAAAACCTTCTTCCTTTAATGCCATATCAGAAAATAGTAAATAATGATTAATAATGACAATATCAGCAGCTTGAGCCTGTCGCCTCGCCTGCATTAAATAACAATCGGAAAAAAACTGACATTCCTGACCAACACAATTATCAGATGTTGAGGTAACTTTCTGCCAGATTAAATCTTTTTCATCAATAGTTTTACATTCTGATATATCACCAGAGTGATTTCCACTACTCCATTTTCGAATAATACTGATTTTTTTTGATTCATCAGCACTGGCGTAGCGACCTTCTCTTTCAGCAATATCCAGATAATGATGGCAAAGGTAATTAGCACGCCCTTTCAATAAGGCGATTGAAACCGGAATAGCTAATGCATCTTTAACAATGGGAACATCTTTATAGAATAATTGATCTTGCAGATTTTTAGTTCCAGTAGAAATAATCAATTTCTTACCGGACATCATTGCCGGAATTAAATAGGCAAAGGTTTTACCTGTGCCCGTTCCCGCTTCAGCTATTAATTTTTCTTTTTTTGATAAAGCGTGTTCTATGGCGATTGCTAGTGTTATTTGTTGCTCTCTGGGAGCATAACCTGGCACAGATAAAGCCAACGGCCCTTTATTTCCAAGAATAGTATTTATGTCTAACATTGGTATAGTATACCAATAGTTGAGGTATGAAAAAATGAAAATTCACTGAACTGAACAGAGTTATATTTATAGACTAATTAAGATCCTGTTTTATTGTCCCATATTTCATTATCAATAATGCCTTGCTCTTCACTCCACACTAAATGACTAATAATCTTAAACCGTGCAATGGACATGGCTCCCCGTTTAGAACGATTACTTTGCCCTGCTTTATCGATATCAGCTAACACTTCATCACGGCTAATCTCATAAATCTCGAAAGCATCAAAATCTTCATTCATTAATACCAGGACTAATATATCCCATTCTTGATCAATTTTTAGCTGACCAATCCGTGCTCCTGATTTCTTTTGATCAAAAATAGCCCGCCCTTTAATCAAAGCCTTCAGGCCATCACGCTCCCCTTTACCAATAGCATCAAAACTGCTGGTGTTATCATTAATGGGTTCCAGATTAAGAAGATTACAGGCATCGTTTTTGGCAATTTCATTACCAATTCCCAAAGACTTACCTGTTGCCCGGCGATAATCTGCCGCAATTTTACGAGCTTCAGACATTAATCTATCAACTGAATATATGGACATAAATTGTATCGTTTTGACCGCACATCTGATAACTATAGCTTCGAAAAATGGCTTGTGGTGTAAAAAAGCAGAAAATTATATCACTATTTTGACACTATTAAGGATCCCGACATCGAATAGTTCATTGGATCAATTTATCTGCTGATTCCTGTGCCTTTCTGGATTTATCAATATTACCAAGCCAATTTTCAGCATGAGCGATAATTCGCCAATTATCCGCCATTAGTTTTTTATTGCCCTTAACAAAACTATTCGACTTTGCAGCCATACCAATAGCTTTACTATATCGCCCCTGATGCAACTTCATTTTGGCCATATAATGCCATAAGACGGCATTACGCGGCTCAATTCTTAACGCCCGTTCTAACAGTGCTTCAGCTCGATCAATATTGCCACTACTTGCGGCACCACGAGCATCAACCAATAGGGATATAACTGCATCCCCTGTTTGAGAATCCGGTTTTATTACTTCATAGTCTTGCTGGTTTTTATGGGATAAAGGGTCAAAACTTTCATTCTTTGTTGTTTGTTGTGTGCAAGATGAAACAAAGATTACAATGAAAACAGTAAAAAAAAATCTAATCACTAATCAAATATCCTCTTAAACCAATTTACACTTCTGTCGATAACATTTGTATTATCGGAATTTTCAGTATTTTCGCATGGTGAAATATCATGAGGGCCACTACCCTTAATGAATGCAAGTTTAACATTTAAATTGCAACCATCGTCATTTAATAATAGTGTATTGGGATCAATATCGAGATACTCTATTTCTTCATCATTAGAATTATCATTAGCCGTGGTATCAAGTGATTTCATTATCTGAGCCCATATAGGTAAGGCACCCGTTGCACCCGTTAAACCCGTTGACACATTATTATCAGCACCCACCCAGATTACGGCCATATGTTTACCACTAAAACCGGCAAACCAACTATCACGCAAGTCATTTGTAGTCCCGGTTTTACCTGCCAGATGTAACGCTGGTGACATCCATTTTGAAACAGAACGAC
Organism: Gammaproteobacteria bacterium; assembly: GCA_048061315.1. Taxonomy (GTDB): domain Bacteria; phylum Pseudomonadota; class Gammaproteobacteria; order UBA6429; family Thiohalophilaceae; genus CAYQUC01. The sequence goes on along the minus strand of JBGMRJ010000009.1, from coordinate 2,006 downwards.
CAGTACCGGAATTAATTACTTGTTGCATCGCACTTTGTAATTGTTTCATTGAAGCCGTCGGTATTGTTTGTTCTACCTGAATTGGAAAGCGTTGCAATGGATCTTGTGTTGACGTTAACACTTCTCTAATTGCCCTCAAGGGACTATTAAATCCACCTGATGCAATAGTTTGATACATTTCTGCACTTTCATAGGGTGACAAGGAAATAGATCCCAACATTATCGATGGGTAGGGATTAATATCCTGTTTGATGCCTAATTTTTTTAACGTTGACACAACGGCACGTAAACCCAGCTCCATCCCTAAACGCACAGTGGCTTGATTATATGAATGCGATAAACCTTCATACAGTGGAATCATTCCATGTGACTTATTATCATAATTTTTGGGTGTCCAGGTATTTCCATTTTTAGCTTGTAAAGTTATCGCTGCATCACTTATTGGTGTAATTAAATTGTAATTATTACTATCCATTAAGGCAGCAAGATAAACAGCCGGTTTCACTAATGATCCAACTGAGCGTTTTGCATCTAGAGCGCGGTTAAAACCTGCATAACTTGTATTTTTATCCCCTATTAAGGCTAGCAATTCTGCCGATGTCGAATTAGTGATAACCACAGCACTTTGTAATTTAATAGTATCAGTGACTCTCGCTTGTAATTTTTTCAATTGAGCCGTCATAATGCGTTCCGCATTCGTTTGAACAATAGGATCCAAAGTCGTAAATATTTGCAAACCTTCTGACTTTAAATCATCTTCATTATAAGATGATCGTAATTGACGTTTAACCAAATCCATAAAAGCAGGAAACCGCGTTATACCATTAGGATGAGTATTGACGACTCCAAGTTCCGTTTGTTTTGAATACTTTGCTGAAGCAAGTGAAATTATTCTGTTTTTAGCCATTAAATCTAAAATTAAATCTCGTCGTTTTTTCGCACGAACGGGATGAGTATAAGGGTTATAATAATGAGGACCGCGTATCATTGCGACAAGTAGAGCGATTTCAGGAAGATCGAGCTCTTTAACAGTTTTATCAAAATAAAACTGACTGCCCAGACCAAAACCGTGAATTGCTCTTTTACCTTGTTGACCAAGATATATTTCATTCATATAAGCTTGAATAATTTCTTTTTTATCATAATGAAATTCCAATATTAATGACATTAAAGCTTCATTAGCCTTACGCCAAAGGGTGCGCTTATTATTTAAGAAAAAATTCTTCACCAGTTGCTGAGTTAAAGTACTTCCACCTTGAACCGTTCTACCCGCTTTAATATTGGCCCACAGCGCACGGAGTATCGACAATGGATCAACACCATAATGCTGATAGAATTTTTTATCTTCAACCAAAATTAATGCGCTGTGCAATAAATTGGGCACATCATTTAATTGAATTAATAATCTATCTTCATGATGAGATGGATAAATCCCACCAATAAACATCGGATCAAATCGAAATAACGAAACTTTTGTTTGATCACGTAAATCAATAACACGATTTATAGTATTATCTTTAAATTCGATTTCAATCAGTCGTGATAACTCCGATCCATCCCAAAATGAAAAAGCTCGAGTATAAACTTTATAGATATTTCCTTTCTTGTTATAAGTTCCTGCTTGAGATGGATTATAGGTATTACGATAATTCAACATTCGTAATTCATTATCGAAATTCTTTTTAGATATTTTTTTACCAACGTATATTTCTAATGGACGAGCATAGACATGAGCAGGTAAAGACCATCGTTTACCTTCAAACTGATGAAGCACACTAAAATTTAAATAAATGGTATAAGCTACGAATACAACAAACAAAGTAAACAACCACTTCTTCCAGCTATTTGGTATAAACCGTCTTATTTGAGATGCGAAATTATTAGAGTGTCGATTTTTTTTGCGCTTTTTATTTTTTCTTCTTTTACGCGATGAACGTTTTATCATTTCCGATGAACTTTAGCGTTAAATATAATAGTATTTGATTATACTCAATTTAATAACCAAG
>JBGMRJ010000008.1:5924-47171 GCA_048061315.1 Gammaproteobacteria bacterium | reverse complement strand
TGTGCCTCCGGCCTTTATCAAGACTAAATAGTCAGGCTACAGATTCAGGAAAGGGCATATACCACTCCGATATGGTATGAACACATGATTGTGGGGGGACCCCCAAACACGGTTATCCCGAATTCAACCCTTAAGTGGCTTGTTCATAGTCGGGTAATAAATCGCGTTGACCTTGTAACAGGTTGCCTTTGAAATCATAGGCGACACTGGTGAGGATACCGGCACCATTTGTTGTTCACCATAAATTGTGTGCTCGGCTAACGGCTTGCCTTGTTTTTTATCTTCTAAATAAAAAGTGGTGGATGGCTTAGAACTGCCTTTTTACAACTAAAATGAACCCTTTAAGGCTTATATTGAGCCTTATTATCGAGTATTTTATATTTAGTTCAATTACTTATCTTGGTCCGACCCTGACGAATCACCCGATGAATCAAACCACATGTCAAGCATAGTCCTATCTCTTTCTAGATCATACTCGACACCTTTTTTGTCAAAATAACTTTTAGCAATGCCGATTGCCTCATCTGCCACATCAAAAATATATTTCAACACTACATTGTCATCAACAGATTTCACCAACTCATCTTCAACAGAAGCCTGAACCATTAAAGTTTTTTCAGACAAAGAAAACTTATCAGTTCTTAGACCAACAAAATCTGGTTTATGAATAGAACCCGGTAGGATATAAACAACATTTACCTTTGCATTACCAGATGCATCGTCTAATCTCTTAGACTTACAAAATTTCATGAAGAACCGAATATGAGAAAGCATAAAATCACATTCTGGTCCACCTACATCTGCTCCAACTGAAATCATATTACTCTCCTAATCTTATGCCACGCCATTGTTCTTTATTCAAAGGGCCTGGTTGTGTTTCTACCAAATTCCGCTCTATCTTCAAGATTTCTTTTCTAGGTGCAACTTGAATGCGGTGCAAGATTTTATCTTCCATAAATGAAGATGAATATCTTGTTGCTGGATTTTGTGAAATCCCCCATTTCAAGAATTCTCCATCACCTGTTTCCAATCTATACAACCAAGCTGGTTGATTACCTGCTATATTTCCATGAACACTATCTAAAGGTTTAGACCATGCAGCAAATTCAGATGGATTATTGTATAGGGTTTTGCTTCGGCTATTAGGCCTATGAGCACCTTGGAATCGCCTGAATTGTGCATAGGATGGTGAACCATCAATCTCAGCTCTTTGTTTCCACTGCTTATAAGCAGATAACCGCTCGGATAATGTAGCAGGATAAGCCCCAACATCATCTACACTGCTTGAAGCTTTAGATCCCACTTTCGCAACAGAAGTAGTCGCCGTCCTGGTTCCTGTGGTGGCAGCCGCTCCAGAACCACTTCTTAGTTTTGAAATTGTAGCAGAACCCCCTTTAACAATCCCAAAAGTAACTAGCCCTATTGCCGCATCTTGAAATACTGCACCCGCTGTTTGCTCCTGTCCAGTCAGTGCTCTAGTCGTTGCACCGCCAGCTACGCCTGAAGCGGTAGCCACTGCAGCTTGAGCCACAAGACTTGCTCCGAGTGTCAATCCAGCCACTGCACCGGATACCGCACCACCTGCAGCTGAAGCTCCGATTGCTTTCCAGTCGCTCACTTTTCCTGTTGTTATATATTGTCTTCCTGCTTCTATTGCACCTCCGACAACCGCGCCAACAACCGTACCAATTGCAGCGGTAATTAAATTTAGGAACTTTCCATTAGGATCATTAGCAACAACAGGTCTGTTTTCAACATACTCGTAAGACTGAAAAAGTGCTCTCGAAAATCCCTTCAACTCTAATAGGGCTGGATCACAACTCGTCCATCTCGCTAACCACGGCGCATAATAGCGTGCGCCATGATAACTAAATCCGGTTTCTTCATCCCGCTCCTTACCTGTATAACGATAGCGCTTTTGATTGACTTCTGCAACACTTCGTCCGGCCTGAAATGCCGTCGTGCCAAACGGATGGTATTCTTCGTACGAAATCAATGCGCCAACATTATCCAATTCCAGACTGGATGAACCCAAATGATTTGTTACTTGATACCGAATTAATTGCACAGGAATGCCCTGTTCATTTCCTTTCTTGCGTGTGTCAACCAAGGCGATGCGATTTTGATCGTCCATGATGTGTAAACTTTCTCGTTCGAGTGTCACGGTTGTGCCGTTTGCAGCAAACTCTCGGTATATTTCAAAACCACCTAAATAAAGCCGCTCTTTTTCACGAGTGCCATTTTGGGTTTCGATCACTTTGCGTACTCGTTGACCGTTGGTATCGTAAACGTAAAACGCGGTGCCCACACTCAGTTCGACCTGATGCAATTGATCTTCAAAATCCCACACCATGTTGGGCAAATGCGCCATTTGGGTGATGTTGCCGTGGACATCGTGGCGGTTGTTGCCGATGTAATTGGTGCCGTTACCAACTGTTGTTCGGGTTAAGCGGTTATTGTTTTGGCTTTGTTCAATTTGACTCTGTTCTTCATAGTCATAACGTCGTGTCCAGTTGCCGCCACTCGCGTTATGGCGTTGTGTTTCAAAATTACCGACAACATCGTATTCGTATTGTTGAATATAATTTCGTAGTGCTTGCAAATCATTGGGGTTGGCTCGGTTCCCGGTGTATGGAAAATCACGGTAGCCATTGGGTGGGTTAAAATCGTGGATGGTTTGGCTGATGTGTTCGCGGCTGTGGGTTTCGATTAGGCGGTAGATGGCATCGTAGGTGTAGTTGCTTTCGGGTTTAACTTGTTGGCCGTTGTTGAAGACGGTTTTTAGGGCGCGGTCTTCGATGCGGGTTAGGTTACCGACTGGATCGTAGGTATGAAATAGGTTTTGAACGATACTGATGTCGTTGAACAATTGTGAGGCGGTGATATCAGGATTGGTTGGGCGTGTGGTTTGTTGTTGCATGAGTCGATAAGTCAATGGATCGTACTCGTAATTTGTTTGTGAGCCATTGGCATAAGAAATCGTTTCGCGTTGACCTTTGGCATTGTAGTTAATATTGGTCACAAAATTTGTGGCGGTTGCGGCGCCTTGTAAATAAACATCCACTTTGTCGAGTAGATTGGCTTCGTTATACGTGGGGCGATAAATACTGTTGTCGGGTGAGGTTGATGTCACGGGACGATTCATTGCATCATACGTATGTAGCTGGTGTATGAACCATCATTGGCGGCGGGATTTTGTGACCAGTCTACAGCTTGTTTGTAGTCGGGTAATAAATCGCGTTGGCTTTGCTGTAAGTTACCTTTAAAATCATAAGCAACACTGGTCAGAATACCGGTGCCATCAAAAGACTGAAACACACGTCCACGGTGGTTTGTTGTAACCCCCTGTTGTTCACCATAAACGGTGCGCTCTGCTAATCGTTCTATTGTATTTTCGGTGACAAACAAATTACTCGGTCGCCGTAATTCGTCGTAGGACATTCGACGATCCAGACGGCGGCTGCTCCAACTGCGGATGGGTTTGCTAGTTGCATCATTCAACATCCAGCGTTCACCGGCTTCCATACTGGCTTGATGGATTCGGTTACCGAGCAGATCAAAAGTATAGTGCATCGCGATACGATCCCTGGCATCGTTCATCGAGCGTTCATTGTCTTCGATATCGAGTTCGAGACGGGTAGCATTTTGCTCCTCTATTATAGAACCATTTCGAGTGAAGCGATTGTGGTCGATGGTTAAGAAGCCTCGACCCAGTGAGTCGAGATGCTCAACGTTAGGGGTATCGACATGCCCTGCGGCTTTTTGAGCAGCTTCTTGTTCAGCATTGCCTAATTGGTTATTGATGCGTTGCTGATACCAAGTTGCCCAGTCATCGGGTTGGGTTTTAAAATAGTCAGCAACAACATCTTTGATGTCGGGATCAGTTCTTGGATCACCGGTTTGATTGCCGCCTTCGGCAACGGTGTCGTTAACATCGTAGTTGGCCTGCTGCCAAGGATCAAACACGACTTTTTCGTAAGTGTGGTTGGGGTGCAATTTGGTGATGACGCGCTCAACAGGGTCGTAAAATAAAATCGAGCTAACACCGGTGTCTGTTACATCGGATTCGGGTTCGTATAAAGGGGTGCTGCTAAAAAAGGGTTCGTATTGTTTAACGGGTTTGCCTTTGTTGTTGAACACGGTGCGGCCGGTGCCGAGCCATCTTTTTTCGGTGTGAGTAATGACTAGATTGCCTTGTGCATCTCGGATTAGATCACCGGGCTTAATATCGCCGCTTGGGAGAATGACATCGGGTTCACGTTGTGGTGCCAGGCCGGCTTCGGCCAGAATCTTTTTTTGGATTTCGCGACCGAAGCCATCGGAATAGGAAAAACTAATCTGAATTTTAGTTTGATTGCCTCCGGCATCAGTCACATGGGTTTCGCGTGCAAGGGTGGCGGCGAATGGCGGTTGACCGGTGCGCTTGGTGCGATACGATTACCCGATATTTGATCGAGGGTTTCGATTTTTTCTAAACAATGGATTGGGAATGATAAACGGGTGATCCACGGCTTGCCTTGTTTTTTATCTTCTAAATAAAAGGTGGTGGATGGCCATTGCAACAATTGCTATTCAGATCATAAATGATTCGAGTGCTGACTTCTAGCTATCTAATCCTTCAAATATTCGCCAAATTTTATAATATATTATTCCGTTACTTTCACCAAGTGCTTGTGTCCATATCATCGGATCCATTGATTTAAGTTTATTTCTAACATCAATTAAAGATTGATTAGCAGTATTTCCTATGGTGTTTGCTAAAGGAACTGCGGCTGAACGAGGTACACCTAATAATCCTAACGCAATTGCGTTATCATCATTAACACCATAATAAATTTGTGATGGTAAATTTCGCAAGGCATTAAACTCTACTTCAGATAACTCACTACCTGTTATTGAAAGTAATGCTCCAATACCCCATGAAGCAGTCTGAGTTAGCTTTCCAAAAAGATTCTTGCCACATTTTGTTATTGCTTCTGTCATATTTGTATTATCATTTGTTTTAAAATATTTTCGAGCAATTTCGGATACCGATTCTCCATTAACCCAATCCTTGATTATAAGTGCCAGTTTATCGCCGTTTGAACCATCACCGCCGGTTACTGCTTCAAGGTTTTCTCTTAATTCTGGAACGCGTAAAAGAATTCCCATCATCGTTTGTAATTCATTACCACTTGTTGAAAATAATGTTCCTGAATTCCAGGAGTCTTTATTTATCCCTTTTTGTCCTGCTGCAAATAATACTGTTTTAATGCTTTGAAGAGAAAAGCCAGTACTGTCAACAAGTTTTAAAGGTTGTCCTGGTTCTTGTAAATATTCAGTGTAAGTATGAATACCTGTTAGTAATTTACTTGCACTTTCTGGATTCGAATGTCTAAGTGTTTCGAAACCCAAAGTACCACGTAAAACTTGTTCTATTTGATCAGAAAAATCTTGCGGTTTTCCCATTTGTCGATAAGTATGAGCAAGATACTGAAGAAATGACGACCATTCTGGATGGTGATAAACAATCGCACCTAGGTCTTCAAGCAAATCGTTAGCCTCATCAACCATTGTAATTAAAGCAGAATTTAAATCACTGGTTTGTTTATTGATAAAAGTTTTCAATTTTTTTACTTTAGATTCATCTGTTGCGACTAAAGCAACCACTCCTAAACTTCCTTGATCGACTCGTCCAGCTCTACCTGCAATATTCCAGAAGTCTTCAGGTGGCATATCGATTGAAAATGGATATTGATGAGATGCCATGACAACACCTGAAACTGGAAAATTAACTCCTTGAGCTATTGTTGTTGTAGCAACTAAATAATCTAATTCTTCTTCTTCAAATAACCATTCCATTAGATTTCGAGCTTCATCAGAAAGTCCTGCATGATGCACACCAATACCAAACGACAAAAGTTCGATTAAAAGGAAATCTGAGCCGAATTCTAATTCTAAAAATTGCTGAACGAGTCTAATATTATTTGATGTAGTTTCTTTTTGTGTTACGTGAGACTTAATACTTGTTGCAAGAACCCACACCCAGTCTGGTCTTTGATGCATAACAATTACCGGACCACGTTTATTCAGTTCATATGCAGTCGCTGCCGCTAATAAAGTAGTTTTTTTCGATATTTGAGCAAATGTTGTATTAAGATCTGTTGATTTTGGTAGTTGAAAATTTTTATCAACAGCAAGTGTATTTCGATTGGTGTAAACTGTTTCCATTATTAGATCATAATCAAAACTAAAATTAGAAATTTGCTCACCTTTAACAGGTTTTACTATAGAGATCACACGATCATTGGGTTGCCAATCTAACGACAGACTAATGTCTTCTGAATTTTCGTCACCTAACCAACGAGAAACTTCACGAGCATTATTGATAAACGGGGTTAATAATAGGAACTGTGCACGTTGACACTCCATGTTTATTGTTGCTAACAACAGTTCGAGTTTTAATCCTCGTTGTGTATTCTGAATATTATGTGCTTCATCTACCACAACCAGTGTGAGAGGACGTCCAATAGTTTCTTCCCATCCCTGACGTAACATCAAATCCAGTTTTTCAGGTGTAGTGACAAGTACTCGGAATTCTCGTGATTGCCCTTTTTCTTGTAGTAGACCTGCCTCGATACCGTCTACTTCTAATGCCGGACTGACTTGTTCAACTATAATATCAAGGGGTGCAAATTCACGTCTTAATTTTCGGGCTATTTGATTTACCAATGTTCGAGTAGGTGCAAGGTAGGCAACCCAGCCTCGTTCTTCATCGAATTGATTTAATGCTTGTAAAATTCGAAATTGAGCTATTAGTGTTTTACCACTGGAAGTTGGTAAGCTAACGACAACCGCTCGCCGACTTGAACCTAACAAACCTTTCTCTGCTAATGCTCGACGCTGCGGAGGTAGAACATCAAAAAGTGCTTTATCACCTCGTCCTTGATCTACTAAATTCTGAACAAAACGAGTGACTCGGGAATTAACTGCACGTGTCACAGTCCAAATTGAGTTTGCTACCATTTGAGTGGCAGTTGCAGCAAGTAATCGAGATAGTGGTTCAATAACAATCAATTTCGAGTTTTCACATATAGCAAATACTCGGTCAAAGTGACTGTCTAATAACTGACGTATTTGATAATTACCTTCAACAACACCATCGGTAATATAGAGAGCAAGAATTTCAGCAGCTTTTGCTAGGTGATATAATGCTATTAATTCGACTGCTTCAGATTTTGCTTGGCTAAGTGGAATGCTTTGTAAATATTCATTTTCAAATTTTTGTTGAGCATCTCGAAGTGAAGTAATACGTTCAAGCACGATATCACGATCAGTCCATCCTTGCTTTCGGATTAAACGTAACCAGATATCAAGAATTGTTGCCCAGGTTCGTTCTTGCCAGTTGTTTGAGTCGAGTGGAAGTTCAGGCCATGAAGTTTCTCTTAGCCAACGAGCTGCATCGGCACCCATGTCACCTAGTACAGCTAATGAACTTTGACGCAAACGTAATTCAGCATCGATACTTGGAGTTTTTTGGACTGGTAACACTCGATACAAACGAAACGCATCTGCAGATATTGAGCGTAAAGTAACTAATTCTTTTTCATTATTGGTTAGATTATTTTCTAGTAAAATATCTAAAACGATTAGTTCTAATGCTTCACCATTACGTTTTATTAAATTGAAGTCAATATCAGGTGAATCATTTAAAATTTCACGATAAATATGAATTTGGCTTGCTTGTGATAAAGCAACATTTAAATTATCGTGTATAGACTCTAAAAGCCAGTGGTTCATGTTGATGAACCTCCAGTTATTCGTGTAGTTAAGTTAGATATTTCACATGGCAAGTATAGTGCAATTAGCAGGGAATTAGTTGGCTTTTGTAGTTTTGTGGATAAATATTCACCTCTACTTTTTAAGTCATTTTCGTCAGGCTCAACATCTCGTATAAGAACACCGAATAAATAAACTGTATTATTACCAGAGTTTAGAAGTAATGTTACTGCTGATTTATATATGTTTTCAAATTCAGAGCCTTTACAGCGAGGCCAAAGCCATTTAAGTAGTTGATTTAGTATAGCCAAATTAGTCGCTATGGTATCTAATTGGTGCGTCATTCCACTACGACCATACATAACATTAGGTGGGGAACTAGAATCGCTGGAAGTTTTAACTTCACCAATAACCAGTTGTGTTTGTCCATTTTCGGTTATAAAACCAACTAAATCTGCGCCAGGTAAACTTGCTTTCGGGGTGCGTTTATCTCGTTCCATATTCCATGGCCAGATTATATTATGCTCTTTTGCTAACCAAGCTTCAGCTAATGCTTCGCCAGTTGCCCAATTTCGTGTTTCGGGTATTTCGGCATTTAATATGTTATTAAGATTTTCAGTAGCGAAACCAGTTCCAGCTAAACTTCTTAAGTTAGCTTCAAAGTCATCACTTCCTTCTTCGTCACGTAAACGGGATGCAACTTTATTTTGCATGAAGTCCCGAAATGCATCCCCATCTTCAAGGCTGACTCCTTTCCATGCAACTCTATTTTTTTTATTCTCGTATCTGAGAGTTTCCATTTTGTTATGATTTGTGTAGCTGTTGTCTAATTATATTAATTTTAAGATTGATTAATAAAATATATTCATCTCTCCATTCGATTAAATTTATCATGAGATCAAGTATTAATTTATTCATCAAACTCAAATTTCTATTCAAAAATACAAATAGTCAACATTATACTTGAGCCATTTATTAATATTGTAAATCGTATTCTCGTGGTGATTTGACATTTGTTGTTAGACGAACACCATCATCTAATTTCTTTGCTGCAATCGTCCCAACATAGAATGATTTTATTTTTATAAACTGCTTTTTAAACTCGGAAAACAATATTTTATATAAATCTACCGACCATTTGTCATCAGTGGTTGTACCCACTTGACCAGCTATTATACATTCTTCTTCACTAAATACGCCTCCAGGTTTAAGCACAACACTTTCTGGATGAGAAAGTTGATCCAGAAAATATTTCTTTCCGCCTCTACGTTGTTCTGCTTTTCGTACCTTTAGCGTTGCATCAGAAGAAATCAATAAAAAGGTCTTCTCTTTATTTTGATCTCCAAATACGGCAATAGACAGATCAACTAATTCCGAAACTGATGTATAGATATTTGGAATTTCATCATCAACTTCGCTTGTACTTGCAAAGTGATAAGAACTCTTAGTCGCTACAGCAATCAAGACTTCTATCAAATCATCTTTGGTGGCAAAAAATGAAAATTGTTTTTTAGCAGGCATATTCTTATTCCTATGGTTTAGGTATCAGCAGCAGATGGTCACCGGGTGTCTGAGACCTTATTCTTGCCGCGTTGGTAGCTTCTCTGGTGGACGGTGTAATACCATTAGCCCGAGTATCTACAGTGTTGACTCTTAAAGTTCGACCATTTTTTGTCGCCGTTATATCTGGGAACGACGAACCTCTTCTACCACCGCCAGGCCCAGGTAAGTATTCTTCTGGTAGTCTGTTACCACCACCCGTGATATTAAATCCACGCCGTTCCATTTCAGTGGCAACAGCATCAATATGATCTCTAGTGCTCTGTTTGCCTAAACGACCACCAGGATTTGGTACTCCCCCACCATTTTTTGATGAAGAACCCAATTTCTTACTAACCCGATCCCTAACCGACTTCCCAGCATTTTTAACCGCAATAATCTCACGACGTGTCCTATCTACAGCAGCCCGCACAACTTGTTTAGTACCTTGTACTATTGCCGATGTACCTTGCCCAACAGACGAACTTGCTACTTTACTCGCAAAAGTTTTAGTAGCCCCAACCACCGCACCACCAATCGAGGTACTGGCAACCGCAGTTGCAGCAGCGGGTATTGCTGCTGCCACTAATGGAATTGCAGCACCAACTCCACCACCAATAACAGCCCCGTTACCCGCTTCACTCAGTATTCGACTCCCGTCGAGTTTCTCACCATTAACCAGTTGTCGTGTTGTTTCACCACCCGCACCGGCGGCGGCACCACCAACAGCACCGGCAACTGCACCTACTACAACTCCAGTTGTAACAGTTGCAGCGGTACCGGTTAGTCCAATACTCGCAACTGCTGCGGCGACTAATGGTGCAGCGGCTCCGGCAGTTGCCACTGTCACAACAACACCAACAACCACAACAGCAGCAATAACTGCAACCGTACGCCAACTCCACAATCCAGTTGGATCGGTGGTATTAACCGGGTTATTTTGAGTGTACACATAAAGATTAATATTGTCATCAATGCCAATTGGATCCGTACTACTCCACCGACCTAACCACGAGGCATAATATCGAAAGCCGTGATAACTCAAGCCAGTTTCGTCATCGCGTTCTTTGTTTGTGTATCTATAGCGTTTTTGGTTGACTTCGGCGGCACTGCGCCCGGCTTGAAATGCACTGGTACCATAGGGGTGGTATTCTTCATAAGTAATTAACGCCCCATTATCGTCAAATTCTAGGCTGGCCGAACCTTGGTGATTGCTATATTGATATCGGATTAGTTGTGCGGGAATGCCTGGTTCATTGCCTTGCGTTCGAGTTTCGATCAAGGCAATGCGTTGTTGCTCGTCCATGATGTGCACTGTTTCACGTTCGAGTGTGATAGTGTTTCCGTTGGCATTGTATTCACGGTATATTTCAAAACCGCCTAGATAAAGTCGTTCTTTCTGACGTTGTCCATTTTGATTTTCAATTACCTTTCGCAGGCGTTGGCCACTGGCATCGTAGACGTAATAGGCTTTACCGGCAGTTAAATCAACTTGCTGTAACTGATCTTCAAAGTCCCACATCATGGTTGGTAGATGTGGCATTTGGATCATATTGCCGTGGCTATCGTGGCTGTAAGTGCCGATTCGATTGATGCCGTTGCCAAGAGTGGTTCGCGTTAGCTGATTGTTTTGTTGACTGGGTTCAATAAGGCTGTCTTGTTCATAATCGTATTCCCGTGTCCAGTTACCACCAGTGGCGATATGCCGTTGTACTTCAATATTATCGGTGACATCGTATTCAAAATACTGACGATAATTGCGTAGTGCTTGTAAATCATTGGGGTTGGCACGGTTACCCACAAACGGGTGATCACGGTAGTTACCATTGGGTGGATTATTGGGTTCAATCGACGCTTGACTAATGTGTTCTCTGCCCTGTGCTTCGATTAATCGGTAAATGGCGTCATAAGTATACTGGTTGATCGGATTCACTTGTTGACCGTTATTAAACACGGTTTTTAAAGCTGCGTCTTTGATACGGGTGAGATTGCCAACCGGATCATAAGTATAAAATAAATCCTGAACAATACTGACGTTGTTGAATAATTGTGATGCAGTGGCATCAGGATTACTCGGACGCGTGGTTTGCATATTCTGTAAACGAAAAGTCAGTGGATCGTATCGGTAATTTGTTAATGCGCCATTGGCATAAACTATTTTTTGTCGTTGGCCTTTGGCATCGTAGTTTATATTACTGATAAAGGCAGTTGCCGTTGCACCACCGCGTAAGTTGACATCAACCCGATCGAGTTGATTAGATTCATTAAAGGTGGGTCGATAAATACTATTGTCGGGTGAGATTGCGGTAACGGGTCGATTGAGTGCATCATACGTGGTCTGGTTGGTGTAACGACCATCATTGGCGGCGGGGTTTTGCGACCAGTCCACTGCATTCTTATAATCGGGTAATAGATCGCGCTGGCCTTGTAACAAGTTGCCTTTGAAATCATAAGCGACACTGGTATTGATTCCAGCGTTATCATAAATCTGAAACAGGCGACCACGGTGGTTTATTGCATCCCCCTGTTGTTCTCCATAAACAGTACGTTCCGCTAGTCGCTCAAAACCATTTTCGCTAACAAACAGATTAATTGCGCGGCGTAATTCATCGTAACCCAAACGGCGATCCAGGCGTCGGCTGTTCCAAGTGCGAATCGCTTCTCCAGTGATGTCATTCAACATCCAACGTTCACCGGCTTCCATGTTTGTCTGATGAATTCGATTACCTAACAGATCATAATCATAGCGCATCACAATTCGGTCTTTGGCATCACTGACTGAACGTTCATTATTTTCAATATCAAGTTCGGTACGGTTGGCGTTTTGTTCTTCTGTTACGGTGCCATTTCGGGTGTAACGATTGTGGGCAATAGTAAAAAAGCTGCGACCGAGTGAATCGAGATGTTCAACAATTGGCGTGTCGACATGCGCCGCGGCTTTTTGTGCGGCCTCTTGTTCAGCATTGCCTAATTGGTTATTGATGCGTTGCTGATACCAGGTTGCCCAGTCATCGGGTTGGGTTTTAAAATAGTCGGCGACAACATCTTTGATGTCGGGATCAGTTCTGGGATCACCGGTTTGATTGCCGCCTTCGGCAACGGTGTCGTTAACATCGTAGTTGGCCTGCTGCCAAGGATCAAACACGACTTTTTCGTAAGTGTGGTTGGGGTGCAATTTGGTGATGACGCGCTCAACAGGGTCGTAAAATAAAATCGAGCTAACACCGGTGTCTGTTACATCGGATTCGGGTTCGTATAAAGGGGTGCTGCTAAAAAAGGGTTCGTATTGTTTAACGGGTTTGCCTTTGTTGTTGAACACGGTGCGGCCGGTGCCGAGCCATCTTTTTTCGGTGTGAACAATGACTAGATTGCCTTGAGCATCTCGGATTAGATCGCCGGGCTTAATATCACCGCTTGGGAGAATGACATCGGGTTCGCGTTGTGGTGCCAGGCCGGCTTCGGCCTGAATCTTTTTTTGGATTTCGCGGCCAAAGCCGTCGGAGTAGGAAAAGCTGATCTGAATTTTAGTTTGCTTGCCTCCGGTATCAGTCACATGAGTTTCGCGTGCAAGGGTGGCGGCGAATGGAGGTTGACCGGTGCGCTTGGTGCGGTCCAAATCGTAGACAATTCGAGTGGTTGCTTCACCAAGCATCGCGGCCGCGTTAGCATGGGGATCGGCGATGAAGGCTTGCAGGTCTTCCAACGTTGGGTTGGCATTAAATCCTTGCAATCGGTCACCTTGGTTGTCGCCGAGTTTTCCCATCACAGCGCTGGCGACGACCATGCCTAATGCATCAAACGCGACGGTGTTTTGGTTGCGGTTGGGATCGGTGACTGTTTTGGGTTGCAGCACGCGGTAATCATTGTCGGCGGTGATGGTATTGCCGAGTGCATCAGTGCTGCGACTGATCAGTAAATCATACTGATCATAATCCACCAGTGAACTTTTATCGAACGCATCGATTGTTTTTCTGGGTAGATAAAAATGGGCTTGGGCGGTGGCCAGTTCTTGTGCGGCGGTGTTGCCGGGGTTGGTGATATCGGCTGCTGGATCAAAATAACTTTTGCCGGAGGGGATCCACCAGTTATCATTGATTTTAATGTAACCGCCTTGATCGGTGCCCTTGCCTGCGAGTATTTGGTCGGGGTTGGGTAATAGATCTTCATCGGGTGAACCGGGTTGGCTGCGTTTATATACTTGCGCGAGTAATCCGGGGGTGAAGGCGAGTTTATAACTCTCGCCGGGTAGTGCCATGGGTTCGAGTTGGCCAAAGGGTAATAGTGCGCTGAGATCATCTTTTCGGTAGCGGATTTGTAATTGTTCGATGATGCGTTTTTGTTTTTCGAACTGATTGGCGGTTTGTTCGTACGGGATCGCGATGGCTGATTTTAGCAATTCGAAATCATTACGGGTCCATTCATCAAAACTAAAACGGGCTGCGTTATTTTCGGGTTTGAATCCGGTGAGTTCAAAAGTTTGAGTTTGTACCGGTAGTGGCAATACATAATCTTGTGGGTATAAACTGGTGTCGTCAATGGCATTGGTCACCGCGTTTTGCTCGTGTGTGAGCAGCGTTTGAGTTTGTTTGTGTTGATCGCGCGGATCCGGCAAGGATGATTGCCGTCGGCCATACCCAATGGCTAGGGATTGCAGCACGTTACCGACCTTGTCCACTTCGAGGGTGAGTGCATGTTGGGTGCGTGGATCGATTGGGTTGCGTTCGTAATGGTAGGTGATTACTTCGCGTGGATGGGTGAAGAAAACGGCATAGCGATTATCGCCTCGAGACTGTACCGGTTGAATGATAAAGTTTTGTTCGATAACAGAATAAGGGATTGCGGCTTTATCGCTGTTATCTAATGCATAGACTTCCTGACGTAACATGAATCCTTTCAGGGCTCGGGTGGCTTCGCGCTCTTCATCGATTGATAGATCAGCGGGCATAATGGTATCGGGCAGTAACTGGGCGCGGAATTGTTTGTCACTCAAACCCGGTTCGCGATAGTATTCACCGGTGTCGTTGGGGTTGAGCAGGCCGGCGTAAAAATCCGAGACGTGATCGCGTCCCAGATACATGCCGGTGTGGTACCAGGTTTTGGTGAGCACCGGCGGTATGTGGCTGGCTTGATCAGCGTTGCTTGCCTCAGGTAAGGCACGATACTCTTCGGTATCAAATTGTTCGACCATGCCAAAACCACGAAACTCACGTTCAGGACCATCGAAATAACCGTGGTGGTATTTGTAATGCCTGACAAAACGATTACCCGATATTTGATCGAGGGTTTCGACTTTTTCTAAACAATGAATCGGGAATGATAATCGGGTAATCCACGGCTTGCCTTGTTTTTTGTCTTCTAAATAAAAGGTGGTTGATGGTGTATAACTTAAGCGGGTCACACTGCCCATGTTGTCATTCACTTCGTTGAGCAGATTTGGTTTGCTGCCCATGAGATCAACGTAACTCATTTGTTTTTGCTGTTGCCCGGGTAGCTGGGTTGACCAGACCAGACACATTGTACCTTTGGCTTCGATATCGACCAGAGTAACTGACGACAATGAATCTACCGGTAGAAAAGTATTAATAGCATTTGCGTTACTCCAACTATTGCCTGCTTGGTTTAAATAGTATTGTGGCGTGTTATTGCCGAGATACAGGATGTCCGATGTGCCACTGCCATCAATATCTCCGAGTTTGATATAATAGGGATTAAAATTTTTATTTGCTTCGGTAAATCGTGGTGCATCGTCCATAAATAGTTTTGCACCAAAACGACCATACCCTAAATTTGGCCAGTAGCTGACTTCGCCGTTGCGGATGCGCACGATGTCGGTGCGGCCATCGCCACTCATGTCGGCTAAGTAAATTGATTGTTCAAAATCAGAAAAAACTATTTTGGGACCGTCCAATTCGTTATCGGGTAGCGGCACTGTTTGTGACACACCGTAGCCATCGGCGGCTTCGGATGGATACCAGCGAAATAAATTATCTTCTGTTATTAAAATATCAGCAAAGCCTTTGCCAGAAAGATCCAACATTTTTAGATTGGGATCAGACCAGTCGATTACCGGGTTGTGTTTGAAAGGTGTGAATGGCTGCCAGTGATCGGCATCGTATTTGTAATAACCATTGAGTGTATCATCGCGCACTACTAATTCGTTAATGCCATCGCCGTCGAGATCGGTGATTTGTACTGCACTGCCTTCGGCGAGTGCCACCGGACTGTAGACCGGTTTCATTTTACCGAAGGTGGCGTTGCCGAGATTTTCTTTGTAATAAATTATTCCTGCCTGGCGAGATAGGATTCCGGGCAGTCCCTCACCGGCTAGATCGATCCATTGGTAGTTTATTTCATCCAGACCGGCAGGTAAGTTTTCTAAACTGTTTTTATCGACTTGCTTTATGTTACTATCGGGTTGCGGTTTGCTGTAAGTAAATTCCACGGGAGGCATGGCTTGATGCTCTTCGCCGTTGGTGGTTTTTTGATAGCCGTGTATAGTTGCGGTGCTTAAAAAACTCAGTGCGGTAGTTTCTTTGTAGCTGAGTTCTAGTGATTTAACCAGCTGCCAATTTTCGTTAGCATTACTGTCTTGTGGAAAGTTGTGAAACATTAATACGCGTTGGCATAAACGGTAATTGCGTAACTCAAAACCGGGTGTGTAGTTTGAAAACGGGTCGCGTCGTGCGGGCCATTTTTTATTTTCTTCGGGCGTGTTACTGCTGTGTTCACCATAATCGAATAACAGTTGAAAATGGTAACGTGTTTCGTCTGTCGTAAATGGGCTGTAATAAACGCGTTTTAAGTGTTTAGTGGAAAAGCCACTACTGTTTTTTATGCGTTGTTGTTCGCTCAGCGTTGTGACAATATTGTCAGTGTTTTCTTGTTTGTATTCAAAAACAATGCTATTGCCTTTGGTGTCGACGCTATGTTCGATTAGCCATTCGAATACGTGATTGGCATCATGTGGATCAACTATTTTTGCACTGTCTTGCTTGCCGTAAATCGAGGTAATGTTGTCTTTGCTGGTAACACGCCAGTGGCTTTCGCTGGTGCTTTCATTAATCCATTTTTCAATTCGGGCAAACAGTCCTTCTATTCTGGGACGATAGGCATAGACGGTATAATTATCCCCCAACTCAGATACCTGGCGTGTTTTTCTGTTACCGTGTTTATCAAGTTCGGGAACCAGATCTTCAGCACCGGCTAATAGAAACGTATCACTTTCAATAGTATCTTGATAGAGCGGTAATTGTTTGGCGGTTTTGCGTTTGATGCTCGGTGTGCCGATGCTCCAACCCAGGCCGAAGCTACTATTGCCTGATCCGGAATCGTAGGTTAACAATAACCCGGGTTGAAACTCGCTGCGCCCGGGAGAGATCGGTAGCGGTAGCGAGAACGAACCGCTGCCCGTTACCGGGTTGGATTGAAATTTTTCACCGATACCCCGTATCGCGCCCCCGCCTTTGGGTAAGTTGATGGGGCTGGAATTTACTGATTCGGTATTTTGTGCACCCGAGTCAGTAGCATTGTCGTTATCCGGCATTGATTAAAACTCCGGTTTCTTTTCATAAATACAGATCAGTGCTATGTCTGTAATATTCTCCGGTGTGAACTCATCGATATTGCGATCGGGTTTAAACTTCCAGGTTGAGCCACGCATAGCGATAGATAATTGCTGCGTGTCAGTCAATACGGCGAACTTGGCAGGTGTCAGTTTGATGCAGTCCTTGTTTTCGTTGTTGCCGATGCAGTTGAGTAACATTTTGGTATTCCCAATGGAATTGACACCATCTTCAGATAATGAATAGAGCATATATAACTCCGTGACTTTATTGTTGGTGCTCATGTTTCTAAACATTTCACGGGTCACTTTTATTTTTAAACCATTGACTGGGTTTTCCATAAAGTGATTCCATTCTGCAGAAAAATCCTGCGACAGGTTAAACATTATTGTTGCTTCAGATGGTTTTAATAACTTCTTAACATCTGCAGCAAACACCTCGCCTCCTTGCAATGCAGAATATTCTATTTTAATAATCACATCGGTTAGGGTATTTATATCAAATGCGGTTTGTTGTCCATTTAACTCCAAACGCCAGGTTGATACGGCACCGGTGCCTTCATAAGGCAGGTAACGTTCATCCTGAAAATTTAACTGGAACAAGCCAGCATCATTAACGCCTCGTGATAGTGCAATTTGCTGATTGGTGCGCCAATCGGCACGTATCGAGTCCGGTTGATCCACATTTTTATCGGGTTTTAATAAATATGCAACTCCCTCTTTATCTGGATCAATTAACGTGCGATGCGATAACTGGGTTAGCGTGGCGTTAATATTTTCATAGGGCCCTGCTACTGCCGGAAAGCTTATCGATATGGTTTTAATTTGCCGGCTATAATGCCCTGGAAAATCATAATCAAACATTTCTTCACTGAAGTAAAATTCACCAACGCGTTTACTTTTTAAATTTAATAATGCCAGTGGATTTTGCTGTTGCAATGACACGGTTTTAGAAATTTCAAAACGTCGTGCATTTTTCGTGATGTAGGCGGTTTCCATTCTGTCCAAATCAACTTGCAGGGTTTCTCCGGCGAGTAAACCTTTCTTTAAGCTGTCCCAATAATGTGCGCTAATGTAATCAACTTCACTTTCGTGATAGCCCAGTTCAAACTGGAATGATTTCTCGGCCGCTTTTGCCATATCGAGTGCCATTTGATAAGTCTGGAAATACAAACCAGACAATTTACCACTCATCCAGCGATACAATTGCACATTGGTGAATTTACTTTTCATAAAAGTATCGACCGACTCAAGATTTTTAGCGCTTTGTTTAGTGCTATTGATATCCAGTCTGGCGATTTTAACTTTAATTTCAGCGCCGGCTATTTGGTGTTTGATACTTTCGATATCGGTACTGGCCAGTTTTTGTTGTAAATCCCAGTCTTGTTCGCGTCGGTGATAGCCGCCTAAGATTGAAGCCATGGTGCCAGATAGGTTAATATTACTAGCAACCATATTGGCTGCTGAAGAAAGACCTTTAAACAAGGCTTCAAGACTATGGCCACCCCAGTGCCAAGCAAATGGACCCGCTTCAGGAACCATCCCGCCAAATGCCGCAGCTGTTGAAAATGCATTTGATAGGTTGGTAAATACCTGCGCTTCACGCATTAAATCCAGTTGCGACTGTTCATAACCTGATAATCCAGTTGATATAAGAGAATCATAATATTGCTCTCTAATTTGAGCACTCTTTAAATTTAAACGGAGTGAACTTAAAGTCTCATTCGAATCATCAAGTTGTGCATTTTTAATTTCCAGTGTTATTTTTAATATCGCTTTCTCATGCGTATTTCGCAATAAAGCCAGTTCTTCAGCATCTTTCTTTTCTAGGGCTGATAATAAACTTTGCCCGAACTGAATAACTCTTGAAGTTAGTTCCCGTGATTTGGCGAGAATGAAATTAAACCGATAATGCGGTACGGCAACATTATAGTCACTTAAGGCTTGTGCTAATCCCATGCCGCTACCAATTGCTCGCACTAATGACATGACATCGAGCGGTGGTTCAAACAATGGTAATTTTTGTTTGATGCCATCGATATTCAGGCTGTAGCGAATTTTTTGCATGCGATCATCAACACGATTCCAATACTCTATAAATTCACTGTTTTCAGGAATATAAAAATAATCATACGGATCCAGTAATGAGCCATTGGGCGATAAATCGCTAGTGCCGGTTAATGGAATAGTGGCATTGATGGGTAGATTTTCCATTTCGATTAATGCCATGTTTAAGGTTTTCTTTTGCGCACGTAGTTGTTTATAGGTATTTGTATCAGATAACCGTCTTGTGCCGATCAATTCCGGCTTCACGCCAAGAAGTTCATAAGCCAGTACATAGAACATTCGTGCTTCATTAATTGTTTCACGGGTATATTGTCGGAATAACATGTCACCGTGATCAATAAGATTATCAATAAAGCTCATCACGATTGTTTTACGATAGGCAACCTGACGCAATCCGGCAATAGCGTGTGGATCAAACGGATCACTCAGGTATTTTTTATACTGCCGCAAATCATTCAAATCATCACTGTTTTCGTCAATTTCGGAATGAAACGGTAAAAATCGCCAGAATAATTTATTAACACCATCGTATTTTTCAGTAGGGTCAAAAATACGTTCGTACCAGCTCGTTGCCTGATCAAACTTTTGTGCATAATTAAAGGTTTGTGCAATTAAAAATGGTGCATGGAAAAATATTTCCCAATAATACTGAGCATTAACACTTTCGAAATCCAATGATGGATCTGAGGGTGGAACCGATTCAATATAATTTGGTTTATACAAGACAACATCATTCTTACGTCTATCCTTAAGCGTTAACGTTTTAATTTTTTCATCAATGATAATGTCAGTTTCACTATCTGTTCGCATTTCAAATGCGGGTAGTTCTGCTTGTTGTTGAGTGTCCAGAGACAGTAACCCGTCTATACCGTCAACAAATAATTTTTGTGACAGAATCTCAGCAGTATTGGATGTCAGTCGCACTATTTCATAAAACTCTTCTGAAATTTCCTTCGGAAAATTTTCTCTACCAGTGTATTTAACGTAATCATTAACGATTACCTCGTTTCCATCCGTTTTTTCTATTAACGTTCTGACAGTATACAAAATCTCCTGTCTTTCTTTACCAATACCTTCAATATCGCTAAAGGTGCCGGTAATCATATTATTAAAGTCACCCGGTAAATTACTCCATTCTCCGGTTATCAATTTTGGATAATTCTTATCCATCAGGAATTTATCTTTAATTTCAGTAAATCGCATAAAGACACTTTTGCGATCAAACACATCGCTCGTTTGAAGATAATGTTCGGGCCACCACCAACCCCACCAAGCTTGGCGTCTGGACAAATTACCACTATTGCGTCTCCAACTACCCCACCAGCGCCATCGTGTGCGCCAAGTGTAAGTAGTAATTTTTGCTTCTATATCGAGAAACAAATACATTTTTTCTACTGTAGTCTCTACTACTTCACCTTTATTATTTAAACTTCGAACTGGTAGTTGTTGAGTGAATGCCGTGTTGGTAACAATTTTTTTAATTTTAATGCTGACATTATCTTTATCAGCAGAGAACACCTCCTTGACTTCATCAAAATCAATACCAAGATCTTCTTTGATATTTTTCGGATAACCTTTATCAATAACTTTAGTGTCAACGTTTGCATATCGGAAATAATATTCACCTGAGAATAAATAAACTTTTCCAGCATTATCCATAAATGCAGAATCAACAATTCCGGTTATTGCATTGCTCATCCTACCCCATTTTGATTTAACCGGTGTGCTAACAAAATTAGTATTTTGCTCGGCGTAATTGTTCGTATCAAATAGATACACATTTTCGTCTGATGACTGAATCATGGAATCGAGTTGGACAAAGCTAGCGCCAGGCCATTCTTTACTGATAGTTGATAAACTCCAAATTCCAGTTGAAAAGTCGTACAACACAACATTGGCGTTATAACTCACCGATATATTACGTCTTTTATCGTTTTCTTTGATAACACTACTAGAATCAATTGCAGTAAAGTCAGCGACTTCTGGTAATTTTTTTGCAACTGCAGACCAAAACTCTTCAGCAGTTGGTGTAGTGTATTCAATACCACCACCAACTTTAGTTGTGATTAGATAAAATTTTCCTTCCCACACCAGTGACCGTTGTACCGTTTTAATATATTCGTCAAAATTATTGGCGATATCGATCCAGGGCTCGATCAATTTGGCATTGGGGCCTAAAATTTGATCGAGTGTAAAAGGTTTTAAAGTTTCATCAGCAATGGTTTGATCGATGTAACTGTAACTCGAACCAGTATAACTTATATAGTTTTTATCTTTAGTAACGATAAATGTTTCATCGCCATTGACTGTAGCTGACTCAATATCATCAGAATACCAGTCAAAAATATTACGGTTTCCCCAAATTTCCTTAACCGGTATTTTTTTGATCGGTAACTCGACTAGACTTGATTTGTCAACTATTAAGTAAAACTGTTCATTACTGTATAAATCATCTCGATAAAAAAGATGTTTGTTGATGTCTTTATCAGTGAAACCGGAGTCTGGCAGGTTTTCCCAAGTGTTTCCAAACAGAATTTTATCATCATTAATATTCGGAGCATTGACTACATAATCCGGTTTTAGTAAAAAACTACCACCGCCAGAGTTGAAACTAAACCACGGGGCACTAAAAGAATCATTATGAAATCCTTTCCAGTGGTTGAAATCTACCGGAGTCATACCAAATTTTTCGAGTGGCGGCTGAATATTTTTTTCCAGTTTGTCGCGCTCATTGGCTTCTACTTGCCCCTGCTCAAATTCCAGGTTCGATTTTAATTTACCTTCAAAGGTAAATTCATAGGTAACGGGAGTTGTATTATCAGCTTCATAGGCTTCATAACGTACATCGTATGATATAAATACATATTCATCTTTGTCATAATTACTGCTCGTTATCGGATTAGTAACATATAAACGCGCACCATTAAGTACGTTGAGCACCGGAATATAGAATTTCTGATCAACATTTTTTCTTATATCAAAAAATAGTGCTCGCTGTTTATTTTCTGCATCAATATTTTTGTCAAGCTTGTCAACATACTTTCCAATATCAAACATTTGTTGCGGTGCTGTCCATTCACCCTTGCTATTAAAAAATGAATAAAATATAACCACATCATATTGCGTTGTCTTTTTATCCGGTCCAACACTGTCGGCGTATACACTTTGATCCCGCTCTCGGATCTCTACCCAAAATACGAATATTTTGTTAAATGAATAAACCGGATACACTTTATCAGAATTGATAGAGATACCAATGTCTTTCCATGATGACCAGCTGATAACCTGGTTCACTTTTGTTGTCGTGTCATCGGCTACTTCAATAATCTCACCTACCATATAGTAATATGTTTTTGGCTCGGTATTACTGTGCCCGAACATTATAATTTTCTTTTCAATTACAAGATCGGGGCTATCAACAGCATTAGTATTCAACAAATTTGGAACAGGTCGCTGATAAACATAACCACCGGCAACATTAAGCCGCGAGACTTCGTTGTATTTATCCAGGTAGGTTTTAAATGAATTATCTGCATTATCGTCGTTGATATCACCTTGTAATAATGCTTCTTCGAGTTCCTTAAATTCAGGACTTTTATCCACACGCAGCTCGGGTCGGATGTAATTTTCAGGATAGACAAATACTTTCCGATTTGCTTCCCATACCCGGTAGTTCTTCATCCAGATCCACCAGCTCTTAAGCTTGTATTTGACGTTGACCATTGTTTCATGATCGTCATCTTCCAGATCCAGTAGTGTGCGATGATAAAATAACTGCATACACATAATGGCTTCTTGTATGCGGCTGGTGATTGCTTCTTCACCCATTTGTACATCGATTAACAGGTATTCATACAAATGCCGTGGATTTTCTATCCACTCGGAGCCAATTTCCTGTTCCATTTTATAAATCAGGTACCCCATTAAGGCATCGCGTTTTTCCAAATTCATTTTGTTATTAAATTCGGCAGCAAGCCCCGTCCAGTCACTACTACCGGTGACAATTTTTAATTGTCCCGCAATCATCAACGATGCATTTTGCAGGTCGATTATCGTTCCATAAATCTTGTCCCACATTTCAGTTTTTAGTGTTGATGGCATGGACATCATGAGATCGGATACTTCAAATATCCCATCCATCTCAGTGAGCACTTGAATATCACCCAGATCAGTTGCTGATAAAATCTCTCCTTGTTGCAGGAAAGTGATTTCATTGCTGTCCCAGTCTGTAACAATAGACAATTGTTGTAATTGCTGATCAGAATCAAGACCCTCTTTACTGCTTGTAAAATAAGTCAGAATCGATTTATCGGGGTCGTTAAACTTTTTCGACAATAATTTAAATTGCTGGAAGGTTTTAACTTCATTTAATGTGAACTCAGGTAGTTCACTCATTTCATCAATAATTTCTTTAGGGAAATTTGTATCAAACTTTTTATGTGCCGGATCAGAATAGCGAATATAGGTTGTGTCTTTAAAGAAATAAGTACGTCCATCAAATACAGATGCTGAATCTAAACCTGCACGGTATTCATCTGGAAGTGCACCCCAGTTATCGGCAATGATTTTTGGGTAGCCTTCATCGACATAAATTATTTTTTCCTGTGCATTGGGAAACCCGCCAGGGACATAGTTTGATTCATCGACACTGTATTTTACATATTGATCGTTTGAAAACAGGTAGCGTGTACCATTAGCCGTGATAAATGCCGCATCAACTGCAAGCCCCTGCTGGATATTATTTTTAACTATACCCCAACGTGTGTTCGTTTTCGCTATTACATCAGGCTTATCTAAACTAAAATATTCTGTTTCAGTAAAGCTGTAAGTTGTGTCATCAAAATCAGTAAATTGTGCAGTAATACCCTGACTTGCGACAATGGGTATTTCACCAGACTCATGATTTTTCCAGTTAATGAGGCTTCTTGGGTAACCTTCATCAACAAATTTTCTACTGCCGGTACTATAACGGACATACTGATCACCCGAAAATAAGTACATTACAGCATTAGACCTGGCATCCGCGGCATCAATTAAACCGGTCTCAATTATATTATTCCGGACTAAACCGAAGCGACTATTAATCAAAAGCTGACTATTGGGGTCGTTGGAAGACACATAGCTGCCTTGAGCAAAGGTATAACTAGCGCCATCGGTGCCAGACATGATTGCATCGATACCGTCCGGGAAATGCTTAACGATGTCGATGCCTTCTTCGACAGCCATGTACTGTACTTGCCTTGGATATTCTTCATCAACATAACCACTATAATCATTACTGTACCGAATATACTGGTTACCACTGAATAAATAACTTATTCCAGAATTGACATAAGCTGCATCAACTCGATTTAAGCTTTCAAAATTATTGAGCACTTTACCCCATATTTGGTTAATGGGGATTGGCTGGTTAGACAGAGAGCTGACAAATGTATTTTCTGAAAAAACATAGCTGGTCGCATCAAGTGCTGTAAAAATAGCATAGCTTTGTGCAGCAAAAACTGCAGGTAATTCAATGCCGCTATTTTCGTTTATCCAATTATCAGCGATTGTTCTCGGATAAGATTCATCACTGTAAAAATCCGGATTTTCAGGAGTGATGGTGCCACTGTATTTTATATAGTGCGTATCACAAAATAAATAGTAATTTCCGTTGCTGGATTGGTAGGCTGCATCCACCCTATTTAGATCCTGGAATTTATTCAGAATTAAGCCCCAATTTTCATTTGTTGGGATCGGTGGAGTAATACCGGTATAATCACCGATGACGGTTGTAATATTAATATCAGACTGTATGTAAATCTCATTATCCGCACCGTAAAATCCAGCATCGATTTTTGTAAATGGTTCAATATTAAGACTTGATACCCGCCTTCGTTTTGACCAATCATTTGTATCATTGTCATCATCATTACCATTGGACACATAAGTAATGAGATTTTGTCTGTCGCGATCATCATAATAGAAGAAATTAATTCTTGGCTGGCCGTTATAGACTTCCGTAAAAATGGTAGTAAGCCTGCGATATTTATCGTGATCGTTATTACTATTACCATCATTTCCAAATTTAGGACTGGCATTAAATATAGGTTCAAACCACCGGCCTTCAGGATTAGACCCGCGTCCAAGTTGTCTAGGATAACCAGAATCTACTACCGAGTAGTCAGTACTGGAATAACGAACATACTCATCACCGCTAAATAAAAATGTCTGATCAACCCCATTAATTGTAAATACAAATACTGCATCGATTCTGTTACGAAATGAATCCGGTAAACCACCCCAATAGTTTTCAATTTTAACAGGGTAAGCTTCATCGACAATAGTAAGATCGGTTGTAGAATATCGATAAAATTGATCACCGCTAAATAAATAGGTTTTGCCATCAGGTGCTAAAAAACCGGCATCAATTATACTATTTGTCTGAATATTATTTCTAACTAACGCCCAGTGGTCCTTAATTTGTGTGGGTAATGCTGATAACGAACTGATATATTGATTACCTGAGAAAAAATAACCAGTATTATCCTGTGACGTGAATGCCGCTGTTAGTCCAGAATTAAAATCATTGGGTAGTCGTCCGATTTCTTCTACATCATTCCAACGCGCTATTCTTTTCGGGTAACTTTCATCTACAGTAGTATAATCCTGACCGGAGTAACGAATATATTGATCGCCACTAAAAACATAGGTTTTACCGGTATTCACAAATGCTGCGTCAACGGTGTTGTTCTCTATTATATTATTTCGAACCAGACCCCATTTTTTATTAACCGGTATTGGTCCCGATGTATTTTCATTGGTTAAAAAAGTATTACCATTAAACATATAAATAAAATTATTACTTCCGGTAAATGCTGCATCGATCTGTGTTAAGTAATCGCCACCCAGTTCGACAATGCCTTCATTGTTCCAGTTATTTTTGATATTTAACGGATAACCTTCGTCGGTAAAACCATATTCGTTGCTTGAGTAACGTGTAAATTGATCACCACTAAATAAATACGTTATATTTCCTTTCACTAATGCTGCATCAACATGATTATTATCGACAATGTTATTGATCACTTGCGCCCAGCGTTCGCGTGTTTTTAGGACTTTATTTGAATCAGATGAATTTATAAAATAAACATCTGAAAAGAAATACGTTGTGCTATCGCTGTCTAAAAATATCGCGTCTACTTTTTCACGTATACCAATTGGTAACTGTACCTGATTTTCATCATTCCAATTGCGTAAGGTATTTTTTGGATAAGATTCATCAATAAAATCACGGTTGTCATTTGAATAACGTACATACTGATCGCCACTAAATAAATATAAATTACCATCTTTGGTACGGTAGGCTGCATCAACCTGATTTAATTCAGCTATGTGGTTGTGAACTATGCCCCAGTATTTTGCCGTGCTGGTAACGGTGTCGGGAGAGTTTGCATTGGAAAACTGATCGCCATTAAAGAAATAGGTTTGTCTATTGGCCTGGATTGGTGCCCAATCTCTAAAAGCTGCATTGACTCCAGTTTTAAATTCTGTTGGCAATTCGCTAAGCTCGCTAATATTACCTCTGGCTTCAAAAGCGTAATCTACGCCTGAAAAACGAATGTACTCTGTAGCGTTAAAAATTGTAATATTATTATCTGCATCATGGTACATGGCATCGATTTTTTGATTAAACGGTGCAGGTAACTTTAATTTTTCTGGAAGATTGTTTTGCACTTCTTCAATGTAAAACAATACTTCAAGCTCTTGCGCTTGCAAATCGGTTTTGACCGCTAACAGGCTGAATTGCAGTAATCGACGATACGATGTAACTAAGGAAGCATGAAATTTTAGCGTTCCGGTAATTACTTCATAATCAAAAGCATCCAACACAGGTGCCATAAACCGAACTGTCGCCATTTGTTCGGTTTCATCCGATGTGCGAAAAACAGTAGTGCATAATATTTTGATGCTATCTGAACCCAGATTCAGAGTATCTTCAAGTGTATTAAATAAAATAGTTTGTTGTCGTTCTGATTGCACCACTATTTTCTCAGCAAAACCTTCACACTCGGATTCAGCATTATCATTTGTTCGTGCATAACTTTTAGCTTTTTCCGACATTATGTTGAAGATAATTGCAGCAGATGCCCGATTGGTTTCAGGTAAAAATGTTATTGCATTTTGAGGGTTACTAAAATACAGAATATTGTCACTGTCATTACTGATGTAACTATCTAAATCGATGTAATCCTGGTTTTGCATAACTCTGAACAACTCATCAAGCTCTTCCTGTGGTAACCCCGTTGACGCATAGTCTTCAGTTTCAATGAATAATTTTTCTTTAATAACATTACGGTAAACCGGTAAAAGTTCATTGGCTGTGGTTGTACTTCGGATTATTCCATTAGGTGTGAATATACCCGTTTCAAGGTTTGTCAGTTCCAGAAATAACATATCGGCTGACAGTACATCGGTTATTCCAGTCTGAAAAAATCGACTGTTAAAAAGCACTGGACGAAATTGCCCATCGAGCTCACGCAGTAGTTCTTCCGTTTCGATACGACCGGGGACTTCGTCTACCTCGGTTGTTGAATTCTCTGTGCATATAAATTCCAGTTGTTCAACACTCATTTCATTATGGTTGAGCCATTGCATCAATACTGACAATAATTGTACTAACCAAAGAATATTTTGAATCTCTTCAACTGTTGTGACTTTTTCGATGGTTATAATATCGCTGACTTTATCAATTGTTTGTACAAATCCAATTGGTAATTGAAATTTAAATCGATCAATCATCAAATAATTTTTATCGATAAGCATAAATAGAGTAAATAAACTCTCAACTGAAATTTGCAGAATACTTGACAGTTTTTTAATTCTATAGGGCAAAGACAAACTTTGCGGAGTTGGGTCTATTTTGGTTCCAGCATCCAGTAAATATTGTTCGATTAGATTGAATTCCGTCTCTGAACATTCAAGACCACTTTGTTGGCGGTTTTTTAATTCTGTGTCACTTAAAGATTTATCATCAATTTTTTTAGTAAATCCATTATTGAATAACTGATTAAACATATCTTCCGGTAAAGTCTGCTCGCCTTTGCCATAATCTTTAATTGCAGCATAAAATGTGCAAATTTGTTCAACAGGTATGTCATAGCGTTGTTGTAGCAGACTAACGACTGCAATTATTTCCAGTGCATCTTTGTCAAGCTTGCCACGGCATGCAGTCATTAGAATAAAATCAAGATCTGCAAACGTTAACCCGGTATTACGTGATACTCGGATAAATCGGCTTATACGTTCAAAATAATCTGCTGGAGGTGCAATATCTTTTTTAGTACCATTTTTTGCAACAACTCGAACAAATAATATATCCTCTTTAGTTTTTTCATCCTGCTTTATGACAAGGTAACCCGTAATCGAGTTTGAACTATTGATAAAAAATCGGAGCGAGGCATTATTATCCTGCTCTTCATAACTCAAATTTTGAAATAACAACTCCGTTATCTGCAAGGCTGATAATTCAGTGGCTTTTCGGAAACGGCTAATTAAAACTAAATCATCCAGAGTCTCATTATTTTTTAAGCCATAATATTCGTTTAGTTCTGCATCTAGCACGACTGTACTAAATTCCTGAAATTGTTCTTCACTAAAACCAAGAGCTTCACGTGCTTCAAGCTTGATTTCCGGGAAAGATGTCAATTTATGATAAAACCGCAATGGTCTGGTTTTAAAATAATCCAGCAGGATATTTATTTCAGTTTTATAACGGTTAAATGGCAGATTAAACGGGAATTTTGCATCTTTTAATATAGTGTAGGGATCGTCAACATTCTCAATGCCTGCAACGCGATTTTCCATAATCCGATTAACAACATCAAGATGTGGAATTTCTGTTATCGTATTTTCAGCATTTAACGGAATTTCAGAAATATCCGGCCGACGTTCATCGACTATATCGCCTGTTCCATTTGGATCATAATCCCAATTTTTTAAATCCATTATGTCAGTAAGATAAGCCGCGGGTGAAAGTGCGGAACGATATTCATCGGCTGATTCGTAATTCAAAGATCCAAACAATTCTACATAACTGGGCAAATCCTTTTTTAACATATCATTTTACTCTCTTTGTTACTGGTTTATATTGGTGTGATTAATTAATTCGGGAAGCAGAAATATGCGGTTCTCCATTTTGTAAAACATTCATATACTGAATTAATATAACGGAACGTTTTTCCAGTGCATTCTGGTATAATGCTGCAGATAATTTATCGTTAACAGGAGAATTTTCATTAAACAATCCTGAACACATCCCCAAAAAATCTTTTCGTGTTTGTGCCGCAATTTGTAAGGCAGAATGAATTCCTTGTTGAATTAATAACAATGCAATTTGTTGTTGTTTTTCTGGTTGATTATTATCTGGAATAATTCTGAGCAGCCGCTGATATGCCTTGATCTGGAACAGCATTTCATTTTGTTTTCGCTTAAAATTTTTGAAATTTAATTTGTTAATTATTTTTTCGTCTTTCAAGTCACAAACCAAAAAATTAACAGCGTTATTTTGGTGCAGAAATTTAAGTAAATTATCTGTAGCTGTTAAATTTTCAATATAACCTTCATCTGACATAACCGAACCTGCAAGTAACTATTGATATTGAATGTAAGATAGTGCTAACACCAAAAGAGATAGGTTTTACTTTATGTTAAAGTTGTTACTACTATTTTTTTTTGAAAAGAGTACAAATGAAAGCATATGGAATTGACTAAACCACTACCGACACATCTGTGACTTGTATAGACACTAAACTAATATTATTAAAGAAAGATTAACGTATCTGCTTTTTCAATTTTAAATTGTATATTTTTTGTAACAATTATTATTTAGCTTGCATTGGTTTCACCTTGATTCCATACTTAACGGCTGTGCAAACTAATCATACGCAGGAAGATTAAACATCTTAAACCGGCATTACGACGAAATGAGCTTGTGTACAATTAAAACGGTGTAAAGGGATTGCTTTATTTTTGATTTTATAGCTGTGATTAATTTTATTTAATTCTTGAATTTTATCTTATTGCTTCTCTCAATAATCTTTTAAACTGGTGCTTTTATTTGGTATTAATTTGTGAGGATGGATGATATAAAAAGTGAATGTCGTGTTAATAAAATACACCAATTTTAGTATCGATATACCCTACCCCTACTTTCAAAATCACGTTAATTTTAAAGCACGTATTCCTTCAACAACGGATACAGGATACCAACGCTAGAGTCGACTTATATTTCACTCGCCTCAGATAAATATAATGTCCAAAGAAGTTCCAAGGACAACAATTCAACGTGCATATACTTCACCAATTTGGTATAACCCTAAATAATCATACTATTTGCAATAACTCAAAATTTTGTAACAAAGGAATATAATATGAAAAATACTCAATTTTCAATTTCAATTATTACCACAACCATCTTCTTATTATTCAGTGGTTACATTTTAGCCGCTGGTGGCGGTGCAGTCATGTCGGACTCTAATGCTATGGCAGGCAAACATTTTCATGCTAAAGGCAAGCTACCGTCAAAATTTACAATTAAAGCGCAGCAACAACAACGAAAAATACTGCCGTTTTCAGATAAGCGCGATTTCGAAGAACAAAAAAAGGGGTTTATAGCTGCTCCGGATTACAAACAAATCATGGCTGAAGCGGGTCATGTTGCATGGGACATGGGCAGTTACGAATGGTTATTGCAAGGTAAGGATTTTGATAGTATCCACCCTTCTTTGCAGCGCCAGGCAATATTAAATATGAATTACGGTTTGTATGAAGTGATACCCGGTATATATCAAATACGTGGTTATGATCTTGCTAATATCACTTTTATTAAAGGCAAAACCGGATGGATCGTATTTGATCCATTAACTACTAAAGAAACAGCTACCGCTGCACTAAAATTTATAAATGAGAAACTCGGAAAACGTCCAGTAGTTGCCGTAGTCTACTCTCATTCACATGCAGATCATTTTGGTGGTGTTCATGGTGTTGCTAGTTTAAGTGATGTTAAAAGTGGTAAAATAAAAATAATTGCACCAATTGGTTTTATGGAAAATGCAGTAGCCGAAAATATTTATGCCGGTAATGCCATGAACCGACGATTATTCTATCAATATGGTGTGCTATTACCACGTAGTCCCTTTGGCCATGTCGATCAGTCCATTGGTAAAAACGTTGCGGCAGGAAATTCCGGTCTAATACCACCCACAATTGTCATCAAAAAAGACATTGAAGAAATGACTATTGATGGCATCAAAATGATATTCCAAAACACACCCGGGACCGAAGCACCAGCAGAAATGAATACCTACTTTCCTGATCTGAAAGCGTTCTGGGCTGCTGAAAACATTACCGGTACAATTCATAACATATATACACTACGTGGCGCTCTGGTACGCGATGCGTTGGAATGGTCAAAACAAATAAACAAAGCACTTTATATGTTCGGAACTAAAGCCGATGTTATGTTTGCATCCCATAGTTGGCCTCGTTGGGGCAATAAACGGATACAAGAAGTAATGCGGGCACAGCGGGACACATATGCTAATTTAAATAATGGTGTATTACACCTGGCCAATCAGGGAGTAACCATTAATCAAATTCATAATCAATATAAAGTTCCTAACAGCCTGCAACAACAATGGGCTGCCCGCAGTTATCATGGCTCGGTTGAACATAACAGTCGTGCTGTTATTAACCGTTATTTGGGTTATTGGGATGCCAATCCGGCAACACTAATTCCATTATCACCAGAAGATTCTGCTCCACTCTATGTTGAAATGATGGGCGGCTCTAAACCCATTATCAAAAAAGGTAAAGCACTTTATAAGCAAGGCAAATACAGTTACGCTCAAGAAATCGTGAATAAACTGGTTTATGCGCAACCAAAAAATCAAACAGCTAAAGATTTATTAGCTGATATTTTTGAACAGCTTGGTTATCAACAGGAAAGCCCCAGTGTTCGCAATAGTTTTTTAGCAGCAGCTTATGAATTACGATCTGGCATACCATCCGGTGCGTCCCCTAAAACGTCTGGCCCAGATATGATTCAGGCCATGACAACTGAATTGTGGTTAGACTTCCTCGGAGTACGATTAGACAGCAGCAAAGCTGAAGGTAAACAGTTTAAAATTAACCTAATCACACCAGACAACAAAGAAAAATTTGTAGTTGAATTAAACAATGCAACACTGTCTAACATTAAGGGTTACCAGGCAAAAGATGCCGATTTAACGATTACCATTAATCGTTCTGATCTTGATAAAACCATGATGGGAATCACTAGTTTTGATGAGCAAATCAAATCTGGTAAAGCAAAACTCAAAGGCAACCGAAAAGTGTTTGATCAATTAAAAACTATGTTGGTTCATTTTGATCTTGGTTTTGAACTGATGCCAGGCACGGGTAGTAAAGATCTAACACCAGAACAAAAACCCCTACAACAAGAAAATCCTGGTAATACTGCCGGAGGTTAATTTTTAAAGCCAGCAATAGTAAAAATTTACTCAAATATACGTTTAAGGTACTCAATATCAGTACCTTAAACGCATGCCCTATATGGGGATAATTTTAATGAATACAAAACTAGTCATGTATAATTCCCTGTCCAGGTTCGTTAAGTGCCGCTCCATTTGGAACGTAATTTTCCTCATACTTTACGGTACTTAATCTGGCGCCAGGAAGTAATTCGCAAGTAACAACAGTTGTACCGGAAGGTTCAAGATCGGTTAAGTCCAGGCCAAGCCAGCCATATCCTTCTCTAGTATTTTCAACTTCCTGTGATGTTGAGCCGTCCTCACGATTCGAATAAGCATTACATGTCCGTTTTTCATTTGATTCCAATATCATAACCCATATTCTGATAGCACCTCTTTGTTGACTTTCAACATCACTAGCCGGCAAACCACAAAGCACCACCACAGGACGATTAGATACATTTTCAATACCATTAGTCTGTCTTTTTAAAAAGAACTGCTCGGTTGATTTTAAACTCTGACACATTGCACCGGGTAACGAATTACGAACTTGAGCTTCCACATTAAATGCTAATCCAAAAACGGCCGTAGTACATATCATTAACTTTGTTAGTACTTTCATTCAATTTCTCCTTTGTAAATTAAATTTAAAAAAAGAGTATAGAATAGAATAGAATAGAATAGAATACTTGTACACTAACTATAAATTATTAAAACTTAAACCAAATTTAGTGTGATATTCAAACAGGATTTTAATTATTGTTTATTTAAAATCTATTTTGCAAGTCCTGATGAAACGAGCTAATAGAGTACACCGATTTCAAAACGACTTGTAGTGGTCTAATAATTCTGTCTAGGTTTATTAGACCTCTAAAGTGTTAAATCCCATTGACATATATTCAATATATAAATAGATTAGATATAGACTTATGTAATATTTTACTGTTAACCTAGACTAAACAAGGAAATAAAAATGAAAAATAACATAATAACTCTGCTTTTTGCCCTATTTATTTTATCACTCGTTTCAAGCTGTGCCGGAAATAAAACTGAAGGTGGAGAAGCTGCAAGTAAAGGTGCTAAGTGGGGCGCTGGTGGTGGTGCAGTATTAGGATTGGCGCTAGGAGCTGTAACTGGTGATAAAAAAATGATGCTAGCCGGTGCTGCAACCGGTGCGGTAGTCGGCGGTGCATCTGGTGCAATGTATGAATATGGCCAACAGCGTGACGATAAGCGCAATAAAACACTTGCTGATGCTATTGCCGGGTCTAAATCGAATAATACTACCGGGCAAGCATTAGCGAACCCATTAGAAGGTTTTATCGGAGAGTGGCAAGTGAATGCCTGGGGCTTAATGCCGGATGGTAAAAGATTGACTGCAAAAGGTAATGGTAAAGGCATTTTAACAGCAAAAAATACTGCAAAGCTTAATTATAGTGATATTAAAGCTGATGGCTATGAAAAAATCTTAAACGGTTATGCAATTATTAATTTCGATGAAAAAAATGGATTATCCTTAAGTACCTATGGTGCCGATAATGAGCTCGATGTTACATTTATCGGAGAATACATTGCAGAGCAGAAAAAATTCAAATTTTACCTGAAAAATAGTAAATCAAAGGATACTGTGACTGGCATCTTAAAGACTGATGTTAGAATGGAAGTTCGGTTCACCAGTAACAACTTGTGGATTGTTGAAACATATACCTTGATAGAAGGTAAAGATACCCAAATTCAATCTTATCGGTTTAGTAAAAGCTAGGTTGATTTTAATTCAATTTAAAAAGGGAAATTAGTATGAAAACAATTAGCAATAGAGAGTTAAACGTAAAAAGGGTATTCAGTTCAATTCTACTCACATTTTTTTTAGCTTCATTTTTGAATGGCTGTAGTAAAAACGATGATCCACCGCCACCAAAAATTGTAGTAGTCAATTTACAACCTATAGAAATTAAGTTAGATGTCAATACGAGTTATAAATTTAAGGCGCTTGCAACTGATGAGAATGGTCTTACCATTGATGTTACTAACGAGGCGAGTTGGTCACTGGTAAATAACAATAATACTATAAAATTTGATGCAACAGACACCGCTCTTGTGATAGCACTTGTAGTAGGAGCAGATGATGTTACGGCGAGCTATGAAGGAATTACTTCAAAGCCCACTACTGTGACCGTCGTTCAAGAAGCACTAACGAGCCTTGCAGTGTTCCCTCAAAATGTGACAATGCTGGTAACCACTACACTGGAATTTAAAGTAGTGGGTACATATGATTCGGGGCGCATACAGGACTTGACGAATCAAAGTATCTGGGTCTCAAGCAACCCTACTTTTGTTACAATGGATGGAAATATAGCATCGGCAATAAAGGGTGGGGCTACCTCGAACATTACAGCTACATATGAGGGTATGACATCACCTGATGCAACAGCTGAAATCTTTGATGTGATTACACGACTAGAAATGACTCCAGCTGTAACTGTGCTCTATGGTAACGATATCCAGAGGTATAAGGCATTAGCATATTATTTGAATTCAACTGAACCTCAAATTCTTACCAATAAGGTCACATGGGAAACAGGTAACTCGGAGGTTATTGCTAAGGTTTTTCCTAAAGGCCCAGCAGAAAAAGGATATTTTCAAGCACTACTGACAGGTACTACATTTATTACGGCGTCATATCCCAACTCAATAGGTGGCTCAATATCGGCAACACAAGACCTGACTGTTTTTGATTTCTTCATTGAAAGCATAGAAGTTAGACCTGCAACTACCACCATTAAAAATGGCACAACTCAACTCTACGAAGTATTTGCAATTGGTTCTAATGGTAATGAATATAATCTTGAGACAGACACTCATTTAAATATGACAGTAAGTAAAAGTAATTTAGCATATATCGAGATAATAGATTTTAAAACCTGGAGACTGACGGCTACCGGAGTTGGTTCTTTGAAAGTGAATGCTGAATATTTGGGTAGTTCTAGCGGTACGTTTACAGATTCAGCGGATCTTGTCATTACTGCGCCATAAAACAGGTTAAAAATTAGAAGCTGGCATCAAAATCATCTAAAACATTGATTTTGTAAATTTTGTTATGAGCCATGTAAGTCAAAGGTGGTTTTGGAGGCGAACGTGGTTCATGGCAAGATTTATGCTAACTTGGGTTTTTTATGACGAGATTGTGCACTAAATAAAAATAATTTAAATAACGTACACCATTTTGGTTTAACTCTATTTGTAATTTTTCTTATCCTGATCACGGGCTCTGCCTATGCTGATTATGCCGGCAGTATTCCTTCAACAACCGATACAGGATACCATTAGCTTCGTGTATTGCCCCTGTAGCTCAGCTGAATAGAGTGGCCCCCTCCTAAGGGGCAGGTCACAGGTTTGAATCCTGTCAGGGGCACCAATTATCTTTTAATATCAATAAGTTAGATATATTTC
Organism: Gammaproteobacteria bacterium; assembly: GCA_048061315.1. Classification (GTDB taxonomy): domain Bacteria; phylum Pseudomonadota; class Gammaproteobacteria; order UBA6429; family Thiohalophilaceae; genus CAYQUC01. Next base: position 11,285 of record JBGMRJ010000008.1, on the reverse strand, counting down.
ATTCATCCTTAGTGATCTCCTGCATGACTATTAAGGTATAGGCTGCCCACCAGCCGCCAATAGAAATTGATGCTGCTATAGTGACCAGAATTCCAAGATTAACAGCATATAGAGTAATAATCGTTATCCCGGACAATGCAAAAAGAACCACGGTGGTATATAAAAACAGTTTAAAAAGTCGTGCTTTTTTTAATAGCTTATTTTCGTTATCGTCATAATAATGCTTACTTCGATAATGTTCAGAAATTACTGTGTTTTGTTTAATCAGTTTCATGTTAACTCCTTATTAACCCAATGCCGGAATCATTCAAATAATAAAATCATTGCCAATACCCCTAAATACCCCAATGCTGATACCGTTGCTACGATTGTCCCTAATACACCCAATTCAGGAGCCAAACTCACTACCAACACAATCGTTAAGATGACAAAAATGACAATTAAGGCATAATTCAATTTCTTTGATTGAGGTTTATGGCCGTAGAGTTTTTTCTGAAACATCCGATACTCCTCTTCTTAGGGGTTAAATTTGATATTATTGCTACTGTCATCTTCACACTATAATCATTGCATATAATTTAAATTCGCTATTGTCCCTATGTGCCAATCAATTATCATTCTGTAATGATTCTCTATAACTAAATAGGCGTTAGTAAGCTTCAATCGGGGGTAAATCCTAGGTACAATGGTTTAAAATAAAGGAATGGAATGCGCTGGATTAAACGAATTACGGTTACACTACTGACACTATTGGTTTTTATAACCATTACAGTATCGTTAACCTTGCTGATTTTAGATGATGAAAATTACCGTAATATCACAATTTCACTGGTTGAAAAATTTACTGATTTAAAACTTAAAATACAGGGCCCCTTCTCACTCGACATATCATCAAATCCGACAATAACCGCATCTGCAGTTCAGCTTCACAATAGTAGTAATAATTTAATCATTGACATTGAAAGCTTCAAAATTGCAATAACGCTACGATCATTATTATTTAACAATCTACGCATTACTAACTTACAACTAAATAATATTAACGTTACGCTCAAACAGTCTCTTTTTGATAACTTTTCTTCAATAAGACTAACTCAGGAAATCCATGAAATTGAAAGTACATTATTACCAATATTTGAAAAAGGTTTCATTCAAAATTTAAAACTGAATATTGAACAAAAAAATTCAACATTAAATAATTACGCATCATTATCACAACTAACATTAGGTTTTGATAAAACAACAAAAACAACTGTTTTAAAAGGTGATGGTCAGATTAATAAATTTGGATTTACAATCAACGGAGAATTTGGAAGCCTTAGTAACATTTTAATGGATAAATTTTTTCCCGTTAATGCCAACATTCAAATTGCAAATATGAATATTAGTATTAATGGCGGCATTGAGGATCCATTACATGGAACAGGAGTAAGTTTAAAATTTAGTGCTAACACGAAAGATTTTCTTAAAGTATTTCGCGTAAACAATAACATACCTTTCCTCGGCGCGTTAAATGCACATGCTAATATCAGCGGAAATTTACCTAATATCGCCATTGAAGATATTAAATTTAACCTTAAAAAAGATAGTAAAAATTACATTGCTGTTTCAGGGGATATAGCAGAAATTAAAACAGGTAATAACGCCAAGTTAATAATCACAAGCAAATTAAATGACCAGACAATTATTAACTGGATAAAACCTGAAAAATCACCCCAAATTAACACCTTAACTGCAAACACTATTGTGAACCATAACCAGAGGGATTACGTTTTAAATAACATTCAAATTGAATCATTAATAGAAGATGATGTAAAATTAAACATCACAGGTTCAACTCGTATTACGGATATTAGTGCACAACCATTTAAAGACATCAAACTATTAATTTCGGCTAACACTGACACAGCTAAATCATTACAGAATTTTATTTCGAAAGACATTCCGGATTTAGGCCCAATAGAACTAAAAGCTCAACTGAATAGTGAACAAGATTACTTTGTCCTTAATGACATATCAATCTCAGCAGGCGACCCAAAGAAACTATATCTAAAAGCACTTGGAAAAATACAGAAAATAATACCAAACAGTGACAAGGTATTAAATGGTGTCAACTTAAAACTCTTTGCTAGTATAAAAAATATTACATCTATTAAAAACATCATTAAAACCCCATTACCTGATTTACGCGACTTAACATTAAATGCAGAACTCTATGACAATAATGATTTATTTGCACTTAAAAATATAGTAATAAAATCTGAAACTGGAAGTAAAGAGTATTTGAAAATCACAGGTGTTATTGCAAATATTAAAAATGGTGATGGTCTTAATTTAGATGGTGAACTTAATATTAACACTAAAAAATTATTACAAGCTATTACAGACACCAAAACTTATCCGGAACTAGGGAAAACAAAAGGGTCATTCACCCTGCTACAAAAAAATGGCGATTTCACTTTAACCAAAATCAATATTGAAACATCTAAATCTCAGTCATGGAAATTTACTGCAAATGGCGAAATATCCCATTTATTATCAGATTTTAAATCTTCGATTAAAACCACCTCTCAAATAACAAACTGGGATGATTTAAAAAAAATAATCAAAAAAGAAAAGCTCGACTTTAAGCCAGAATCCGGTTCAGGGGAATTATCCGGAAACAAAAAAAGTATTACTTTTTATAATACTTTTATAATTGGTAAGTCCAAATTTAATTTTGGTATATCGGCAATGAATAAAAATAATCGTTATGAAGTCACTACATTTCTTGAATCACCCGAGGTTTATCTGAGTGATTTTGGAATAAAACCAAAAGACACAACATCAAACAAAACGAACTTAAAAGAAGATGATAATACTAACAAGGACATTATTAGTGATAAAACATTACCATTTGATAAACTAAAAATTATCGATTTAACGGCTAACCTTAAAATAGATAAATTCTCCGGTAATAACAACTATTTAAACGCGCTTGATTTAAAACTCAAACTGTATAACGGCGAATTACGATTATACCCTGCAATTCTAAATTTTAGTGATGGTAACGTCTCGTTAGACATCGGGCTTAGTGCTAACACTAAACATGATTCTTATATTAAGCTTGATATCAATGACGTAAATTTAGGTTCAATTATGTCACAACTGCAAAAAACACCGATTATCAAAGGTTCATTAAACACTACGATTAACCTAATCAGTTACGGTGATACATTTCAAGAAATTGCAACGAATTCTAGTGGAGACATCACTGTCGTAGGTGAAAACATTGAAGTATTACGTAAATATACAAATTTGATAGCGAGTGACACACTGGGTTGGGCTAGCTCGAGTGTCGGTTTAAGCAAGCAATACAGTAAGTGGGATTGTAGTATTTTTAAATTTGATGTTGCCAACAGTGAAATTAAATCAGATGTGATAATTGCTGACGGTAAGGACATGAGACTCAAAGGTGATCTTAGTTTAAATTTAAAAAATGAAACGATTGAAATGTCATTATGGCCACAACAAAAAAATACAATTTGGCTAAATGCGAGTCCAGTGACCATATCAGGTCCAATTAGAAACCCGCGTGTGAATGCATTAACTGTTGGAACAAGTAATATTGCTCGAGCTTATGGCGAATTAATTTTAGCTCCCGGAATTTTCATTCCGCTTCGAGCGCTTGGATATATCAATACAAATATTATTACGTTAAAGCCCAATACAGAAGGCCCATGTCAAAAGCTGGAAAAAGAACTATTAAAAGAAGCTCAACAACAAAAAGACATTAAATGAATTTAAATTAATAACTTAGATATTATTGATTACAGCAATAACATCTTGTAATCTTTTATAATGCTTTTTAATCAACCCGGGAATTTAACCATGCGACCTATTTTCTTCTTGATAATTATATTAGTGTCTGCCTGTAGTAATACAGCTCAAAATATCGCCCTTGGTACATTAGAACGGGATCGAATCGCCCACACAGCCACAGTGAATGAAGTTATTGTAGCATTACCCGTGTTGCCGGGTACGACTGTAATCAAAGGTACTGTATTAGTGAAGCTCGATGATACATTGCAAAAAGCTCAGGTCGCAAAAGCTCAGGCCGAGGTTGTTCAGGCAGAAGCCAATTTTGATAAATTACAAAGTGGTGCTCGGAAGGAAGAAATTGCCGATGCCAGGGCTAAAGTTGCTGGAGCAAGAGCAAAATTAGTTGAAAGTAAAGCGAACTACACACGTGCCAAAGACCTCGCCAAACGGGATTTGGCCAGTAAAGCAACTTTAGATCAAGCCCTTGCGACACGAGATTCCAGCATTGCCAGCTTAAAAAGTACTAATGAACGCTTACTGGTTTTAACCAATGGTACCCGTGAAGAAGACTTGCGTATTGCCGAAGCAAATATTGAAGTGACCAAAGCAATCTTGGCCAGTGAGCTTAAAAAATTGGCTGATTTAACTATAACTGCAACCCGGGATGGAATATTGGATAACCTGCCCTGGAATTTAGGAGAACGCGTCACTAAAGGCAGCCCGGTTGCTATTATACTTGCCGGTAAAGCACCCTTCGCTCGTGTTTACGTACCTGAACCCTATCGTGCTAAAGTTAAAATTGGTGATAGTTTAGTAATCCATATCGACGGTATCAAAAGATCGTTAACCGGAAAATTACGCTGGATTGCAACCGAGCCTGCTTTCACACCCTACTATGCTTTAAATCAGGAAGAACGATCGCGCTTAATGTATCTGGCTGAAGTGCAGTTACCTGATAGCGAGTCTAATTTGCCCAATGGAATCCCGGCTCAAGTTGAACTTCCATGAGTGAACTTGCTATTACAGCCTCTGCTTTAAATCGAAATTTTGGTGATTTAAGGGCAATTCAAGATCTGGATCTTGAAGTTGAAAAAAAGCGGATTTATGGATTTTTAGGTCCAAATGGTTGCGGTAAAACCACTGCGATTCGAATGTTGACCGGATTATTAAAACCCACTTCCGGTGAAATCACTGTCCTGGGCTATACCTTACCGCAGCAAGCAGAAAAACTGCGCTTACACATTGGCTACATGACTCAGAAATTTTCACTGTATGATGATCTGACGATTAAAGAAAATTTACAATTCATTGCAAGAATATATTGTCTTTCCAGTAAAGATCAGAAAAAACGCATTGATCAACTACTTGATATTTACGATTTAACTCAAAAAACCAATCAACTTGCTGCAAGTTTAAGTGGTGGTCAAAAGCAACGATTAGCCTTAGCGGCTGCAACATTACATGAACCTGAATTATTATTTTTAGATGAACCCACCTCGGCTGTTGATCCGGAAAATCGTCGCAACTTCTGGGAAAAATTATTTGATCTGTGTGACCAGG
>JBGMRJ010000008.1:0-5824 GCA_048061315.1 Gammaproteobacteria bacterium | reverse complement strand
GATCCGGAAAATCGTCGCAACTTCTGGGAAAAATTATTTGATCTGTGTGACCAGGGAACCACTATATTAGTATCAACACATTATATGGATGAAGCTGAACGCTGCCACAAACTCGCCATTTTAGAAACCGGCATCAAACGAGTCGATGGCACTCCAGAGCAATTAATGCAACAAATGGGGGCGCACGTCGTTGAAATAGGAGCACCTGATTTACGACAGCTAAAACAGACATTAATAAAACAACCCGAAATAATTACTGCAGCCCAACTAGGAGCACGATTAAGGGTCTTGGTTAAAGACAGTATTTCTGATCCACTCGAATTTCTATCGCAACAAAATGGGATCACCTCTAAAGATTCATTATCACTCGTACGTCCCAGTCTGGAAGATGTATTTGTGACTAGTACCGGTGAGGGACGATTATGAACTCACTACTTCGAATACAGGCTATTGTAATTAAGGAACTAATGCAATTAAAACGGGATAGAATGACCTTCGGCATGATTGTTATGATTCCGTTAATTCAACTGATGTTATTTGGCTATGCTATTAATACTAATATACGTAACATTCCGGTTGGTGTAGTTGACAACAGCAAAACCGCCTTAAGCCGAATTCTAGTGCAGACCATTAGTGCTACTCAAGTCGTTAAATTTACCGGGCACTATCAAAACCAACAACAGGCTGTTGCTGCAATATCCCGTGCTGAAATTCGTGCAGTGCTGATTATTCCACACGATGTCAGCAACAGATTAGCACGACACCCAACTATCGGATTGGGATTACCTCCATCTACTAAAGAAGAGACTAGTCGCCCAATTGCTCATTGGGTAGCAGATGGTTCCGATAACATCATTGCAGCTGCTATTAAAAGCTTACGCAATATGCCATTAGCTGAATTATTGAGTAAACCGGTTAACCGTAACACTCCTACCTTTGAGGTAACATTATTCTATAACCCGGAACAACGTACTGCGGTTAATATCGTCCCTGGCCTGGTTGGTATTATATTAACAATGACTATGATCATGTTCACCTCTGCCGCCATCGTGCGTGAACGTGAACGTGGTAATTTAGAAATGATAATTACCACTCCGGTTCACTCTATTGAATTGATGGTTGGTAAAATTATCCCATACATGTTTATTGGTGCAATTCAGGTTATTATTATTTTGGGTTTGGGTAATATTATATTTAATGTACCTATTAATGGTGGTTTACTGCAATTAGGCGGTGCTACCTTTTTATTTATTACCGCCAGTCTGGCTCTTGGATTGGTCATTTCAACTATTGCTAAAAACCAATTGCAATCCATGCAAATGACTATTTTTATTTTATTGCCATCAATTCTATTATCTGGTTTTATGTTTCCATACGAAGGGATGCCGGAAATAGCACAATACATTGCAGAAACATTACCGGCTACTCATTTTATGCGTTTAATTCGTGGCGTAGTTTTACGTGATGTGCAAATCATTGATATGACTTATGATGTTTATTTTCTGGCATTGTTCACAATAGCAGGTTTATTGCTAGCATCACTACGATTTAAGAAAAATCTGGATTAGTCTTTATTTAGTAACTCTCACCCACTTTAATATACACAGCAGAATCGGTATCACTTTTTGCCACATCAATACCCAAATTCAATTTTTTATCTTTTGTTACCTGCCATCGAATACCCACACCATAGGAATCAACGGTTTCATTTTTGAAGATGTCACTGGCAGTATTCGAAACACTACCGGCTTCATAAAATGTAACAAATCCCCAACGAGGGTGAAATTTATGTCGCCATTCAACATGCCCCGATAGAGTAACATCACTCTGATATTTACCTGCAGCAAATCCTCTCATTTGTAAGAAAGGTAATAAATAAAATGGTGCGTTACCACTGACCGTGTCATAACGAGCTTGTAGTGCTACCGTATCTTTTTCTGTAATAGCAAAATAATGACGATAAAAACTTGATAATTTATCAAATTCAAAATCGCTGCCCCATGAATCACTGTCCCGCGATAAAACTATTTCAAAATAGTCTCCACTAGTAGGATAATAATTATTATCTCGGCTATCGTAATTGCTAATAATTCCTAAACCGGATGTCGTTAAATTATTTGCATTTGCATTAGGTGGTAATTCAGTGGCATCGAAAATATTGAACTTTAATTCAGAATTTGAATAGACATAACGCATACCCAAATACCAATCTCTTGTGGAAGGTATTCGGTGCAATAATTGTGCAAACATTACATTGCTAGTTATTGTGTAGGGTATTGGATTATCTTTTAATGGCGACTGTTCATTTAATCCAAAGTAATCAAGATTAAATTCACCAGTACCTATCGCGAGCCGATAGCGTAATAAATCTTCATTCCAGTTACCGTCATGAAAACCTCCGAGCATCCAACTATCAGAATCGGTATACATTCCCGCTATGCCACTAGTTGCATCAGGTACCTCAGGATCCGTAGAGGTTTTAGGGTGTAAATACAAAATTGCGGCTTGTAAACCTGTGCCAATAGTCGGGTTTGATACTGGAATGGGCACTGGTAACCAGGTGCCCTTTAGCTTTGTTTTTTTCGAGTTTATCGCTTGTGCTTTTTCTGTTTCTGTAACAACATCATATTCAACCACAGCATATGAGGGCATTGATACTATTGTCGATATAAAAATTAGTAAAAAGGAAGTTTTTTTGTGTAGAAAATTATGAATCATAAATATTATTCTTCAAATTTAATATAAATTAACAAATAAAATTTAGCTACTTACAAACGTCTTTTTGATACGACACCACAAATGTATCAGCGCAGGCAGTGCAACCCGTAGCATAAGTTTCTTGCTTGCCATCGTCTAAAGTCGCGCAAACCGGTTTATATTCATTGGTGCAGATTTGTGGTCGAGGTTCAGAGCATGTTGTTATAGTAGTGACTTCAACAGGAACCTCATTCTGGGCAACTGTAGTTTCACAAGCACTAACAACTAAGAGTATCGATAAGATTGAGCTGCTAAAATAAATTTTTTTAAAATTAATCATGATATTGAATCAACGAGTGTACTGGCATATTTTTCCAGTGAAAGCTATTCAATGCTTTTATGTCTACCACACATGCCATGCCGGATACTGTGTATCCCACTTTCTCACATAATTCTGCTGCTGCACCCATAGAACCCCCTGTTGCTATTAAATCATCGAGCAACAATACTCTCGAACCATCACCTTTTTGCATTTCAAGACTATCATTACCGTATTCCAGGCCATATTCAACTGAGGAGTGAACATTCGGTAATTTACCGGCTTTACGAACTTTAAGAAAGCCTTTTTGGTGTTTGTAAGCCAGAGCCGAGGCAAATATAAAGCCACGAGAATCAATCCCGGCAATCAGATCGAAACTCTGCCATTCTTGTTCTGTAAATAACTCACTTAATGCATCGATGGTTTCTGTAAAATGATGTTTCAATAGTGGAGAGATATCACGGAATAAGATTCCTTGTTGAGGAAAATCAGGTACTGATTCAATATGTTCTGCCAGAGCGAAATTATTTTGCATGATTTTATCCCTATAAGATAAGAATTTATACTATCTTAGAACGTATTATAATTGATTATGCCGATATCCGGTAACCCTATTTGAATGTATTAATATACACTAATCTAGTGCATCATCTGAACTTTATTAGCCAGAAATTTCAATGCCTTATTGTAACGTATCATATCCGGTGCTACCCACCCCGGTAAATCGCTCATTAAAAAACCTAAACTGGCATCACGAAGTAATGCTCCGTGAGTCCATTTTAGGGGACCCACTGTCGGGATTGCGACATATTCGGTAAATAATGAGCCAAACATAAATCCGGTTGCAACGGAGCACACGACAGATGCCGGATTCGTCACTAAATTAGAACCGTTAGCAATTCGATAAAGAGCATCAGGGTAATACTCATTTTTACTAGCGCCAAACCACTGTTGATCGCTAAACCAGCCTTGTTGATTATTATTGTCAGTACTGCTTAATAATAATTTTTGTAACACGCTTTCATAATGAAGGGGATCGGCAGTTTTTATTTCATATCGCCAGAATGATTTTTGTTGCTCACGTTTATGATGAATAACAGCATAACCATTTCTATTCATAACACGCCAGCTACCCTGGTCTGTAGTTGCACATAAATCGACACCGATAACATTACTAACTAATTTTGCTATTTCCTGTTTAGGTTTATCTTTTGAATAAATAACAAAACTGGTTAATAAGCCAAATGAAATTAATGATACATCTTCATCAGCTTTAATGTCATCACGAATAATAAAACCTGAATTTTCCAAAGACTGACTTACCATCGGTAAAATATTTTCTAGCGCTGCGCCACCAGCCATACCATGATCTGAAATAAGTACAGTATAAAATGGCATATCAGGATGAAGTAACTTAAAATTTTTGAGCTTTTGATCCAGTGCAATTAAAAAATCAATTAATACAGTTGGACCTTTGGTATGTCCTATCCCATCTGTTGATACCACGTACATAGAAAAATAATCTTGTTGAGATTTGTAAAATGCCTCAAGACCGTCATCAACTTCAGTTAAACTGTAATGTTCAGGCCAGCCATAGGCGAATGCTGTTGTTATCACACCATCAAGTCGCCAGCTAAAATAACGCTGCCAGTCGGTTGGCTCATCAAAAAGTGAAATCCCTCCGGTAACTTCCTGCTTGCCAAGATCAAAATAACGACCTTCATAACCGGGTGGTTTTGCTACATTAAAAGGCTCTAATAATCCGGACCAGGCAACGTGAGAATTAGACGGAAATGAATTAATCACACCGGTTGGGCCTTTTAAATTCTCAAATAATTTTAGTTTTGAATTATTCCCTGTCAGTTTTTCGATAATCGAATACGGTACTGCATCAACACCAATCAGTAAAACACGTGGCGTATTTAATTCAACTGCGTTAGCGATGTTTATATTTATTAATAAAAAAACAAATAAAATACTTTTCATTCTAAATTTCACACCCCTATAATTTTAATGCCGTTTAAGACCGGCCATTAAAACTGGCAATATTAATAATGTACAGAGTAAAGTCAAAATCACACCAATGGTTAACAACTGCCCCATGCTGGCGGTTCCTGGATGTGACGAATAACCAAGATTACCAAAGCTGGCCACCGTTGTTAATGCACTTAAAACCACAGCACGCGAAGTGCTGGTATGTAATATGTGCGTATTTTTCAAACCACTGCTTCGGTGCCTGCTTATCATATGAATACCATTATCAACACCGATACCAAACAATAATGGTATTGCGATAATATTTGAAAAGTTAAAGGGTATATCCAGCACAACTGCTAATGCAGTGGTAAATAGTGCAGCTAATAACAATGGCGTTAAAACCAAAAAGGTATCGGTTATATTTTTATATATAAATAATAACAGTATTGTAATTAAAATCAGTGCTGTTAGTAATGCCTGCTTAAATGCTGACACTGCCACATCCCCTGCAGCGAGTGTTATTGCCGGGGAGTCAGTCACATTTGGAACAATTGATTTAACCTGGTTAACAAATTCTCGTAAGTGTTCAACTTCAGCAATCGAGTATCGAGGATAAACTAATAGCAAATATCGCTGCGTAATAGTACTAATCCAGTGACGCTTATCGTCCGCAGGTAAATCTCCCAATTGCACTTCATCTGGATTTAAAGTTTGTTGTAAAAACAGCATGGCATTAAAAAATGTCCCCATAACAGATTCATCAAGCTTTGCCAGTGCTAATTTGCGTTGTTGTGCATCTAGCCGGTTTATTTTTGATAATAATTTAGACAC
>JBGMRJ010000007.1:41034-48819 GCA_048061315.1 Gammaproteobacteria bacterium | reverse complement strand
TAGGTGAGAATCTCATTTGATTGACCTTGCAATATTGATAAACGTTGTTGAATTTGTCGTCGATTATTTGAGAGGATAATGCCGTTGATAGAATTCTTGTCTTTGCATATTTTTAACAGGCTTTCTATTTCAATCCATAAATTTGAGCAGTCTGGAATGTGCTTAATAATGATGTCGTGAACGTTATTTTCCGAACCGCTATCATTTGAGTCTTTTAAAATTGTTTTAAATCGGGCGTCATTCATTTCAATTTCACTGATGATTTGTTTTTTTAGTTCTGCAATTTCAGTAATATTTTCAAAATCACTTTCAGCGAGTAATGTTTTTTCTTTATTTAATAACTCATGTAGATTATTCAATTCAGACTGAATTTTAGTTAAAATTGCTTTAATAACATCTTTTTTCATATTAACTGGTTTCATCTAACCCTGTTTCAAAATTTATCATTTTTTCTGCAACACTATCCGGATCAACTTCAAACGTACCATCATTAATGGCACTTTGAACCGATTGCACTCGCTGGGTATCAACCACGGGTTGACTGGCAAGCCCCATCTCTAACTCTTTTAATCGTGCAGCAGTATCCGTTAAACTAACCGTATCCGAACTACCCGATTTTGCGCCAGATGCTGCACCTGATTTTGCTGATGCACCAGCCGATGCCGGTTTAGAAACGCTTGATACTGATTTATCGTTTTTACTATCTGTTTTTCTGGAATTTGCGCCTGATATTTCCATAATCGTAATTTAACCTCTTTAACATTACAGTCATGATAGCGGCTAAATAATCCAGAACTTTAGTCCTTGTGTTAAATTATTGACGCATTTCACATATTAACTTCTACAGTGTTAGGGGCTACTACCCTAGCTTGTAATATACGTTTACTTCGAGTGTTTTTAACTCTTACTATTTGCCCAATTGCACCATCCGATAAGGCCTTGCCTTTAGTACGAATTATCAGTCCAGCGGCTTTTGCTACTATCATAACCTCCTGACCGCGTTTAATAACAAGCGCGGGTTTGAGTGCCATTGCCGATATTTTAATACCCATTCGAATATTACGCTTTGCAACTTTACCGATAATATCTTTTTTAGAGTGATAAAAATGCCGATTTGAATTAGAAACTTCAATCTTTTCAATTATTAAGTCGTTTTTTGTAATGACTGTTCCACGGGTAATAAAGTGTTTTGCATGCACGATTTTTTGTTGTGCACTAATATGGGCACGTAGGTAAATTGTCCAGGATGGTTTTTCCTGACAGCGTAACCCGATACTGATGTTACCCAGATGTTGTTGCTTGCCAGGGTAGAATGCCTGGATTTTTGAACTATCACATTTATGTAATTTTATGCGCTTATCCCAGCGTGCAAACTGGATGCGTTTTTCTGCATTGGGTCTGGATTGTTTTTGAATAAATAGTAAGGCTATTTTTCGTAATTCCAGCATTGATTGAGGGCCATCCTTTGCCGTTAAATTCGTGGGCAAGAAAAATGTTAAGCCAAGAATTACAATTAAAGTTGGGACAATTATTGCCGGTGAGTTAAACATGCTATTTTTATTGATATTAATCATAGTGTTATTGCCTTTAAAAAATAATATTGGTATATCGTAATTTGTCAGTATATTGACTGTATTTTCATAATTTATGATTAGCCGTATTAAGTTATTGAAGTAAAAAATGATTTTAAAAAAATGTAAAATCGGTATTAATTCTTCAAACTCAATCAAAAATTGCGGCTATTACAACAATTATTACTTCTTGGTAATGCAAGCAATATGCCGTATTGATTATCTCAAGAAATCATTGCTAGCAGCCGATAAGCACTTAGATATTCTCAATATGATAGTGAAACGAGGTATAACATGGCTGGTGTACTTGATGGTGTTGATCAACGCACGCAACTCGTTGGTGCAAACCGATTAGAGTTATTAATTTTTAAACTGGGTGGTCGACAAAAATTCGGGATTAATGTATTTAAGGTACAGGAAGTAATTCATTGTCCGAAGTTAACGGCTATTCCGAATTCTTCTCCCATTGTCTGTGGTATTGCCAATATGCGTGGCAGAACAATTATGGTATTGGATCTTGCTCGAGCAATCGGTAAAAAACCATTATCAACTGAAGATGCTTTTGTGATTATTGCTGAATATAATCGGTCAGTTCAGGGATTTTTAGTGGAATCGGTTGATAGAATTGTAAACATGAATTGGAAAGAAATCTTGTCGCCACCAAAGGGATTGGGTAAAGATAACTACATGACAGCAGTTACTCGAGTTGATGAAGAAATGGTTGAGATTATCGATGTCGAGAAAATTTTTGCTGAGTTAGTTGGTGTTACGATTGAAATCGCTGAAGATTCAAAAATTGATGTGGATCGTGTGGTAACGATAATGGTAATTGATGACTCTTCTGTAGCCCGAAACCAGATTAAACGAACCCTTGAAAAAATGGGCATGAGTGTGTTGATTGCTAAAGATGGCAATGATGGGTTACAGCAATTAAAAGCAATTGCTGACAAGGGTGATGTTTTTGATACCCTTGATATGGTGATTTCAGATGTTGAAATGCCTGTAATGGATGGCTACACCTTAACGACTGAAGTTAAGGCCGATGAAAGATTGAAAAAATTACCTGTATTATTACATACCTCATTAAGTGGTGTTTTTAATACTACCATGGTTGAAAAGGTGGGAGCCGATAAATTTGTGCCAAAATTTAATGCGGAAGAATTATCGTCAGAAGTAAAAAAATTGCTAATAGAATATAATCGTATTTAAATTCAAAAAGAAAAAATAGCTTGTGACTCAAATATCCAAACAGGAATATGAAATCTTCAGAGATTTTCTTGAAAATGCGTGTGGTATAGTTCTCGGTGAAAATAAACATTATCTTGTTACAAGCAGATTAAATAAATTAACAAATGAATTCTCTTATCCTGATTTAGGATCGCTACTGGTTGAGTTGAAAAAAAATAGCAATAGTAAACTCAAAGAACGCGTTGTAGATGCGATGACCACCAATGAAACTATGTGGTTTCGAGATAAATATCCCTTTGAAATGTTTAATCAAATAATGTTGCCTGAATTGGCAAAAGGCAGAACGAACCCCATTCGAGTTTGGTCAGCTGCGAGTTCATCAGGACAAGAATCGTATTCGATTAGTATGACTACAAGCGAATTTCAGCAGAAAAACCCGGGTGTTTTAAAGGCCAATGTTGAAGTTGTCGCAACGGATATTTCACCCACTATGTTAAAAATGGGAAAAGATGCGGTATATGATAAATTGAGTATGAACCGTGGTTTAACCGATGAACGGCGAAAACGATTTTTCAAACCGCAAGGCGATGACTGGGTTGCGAATGCCGACATTCGTCAACGAGTACGCTTTACAGAATTAAATTTAACTGCAAACTATACCTTACTGGGTAAGTTTGACATTATCTTTTGCCGCAATGTTTTAATTTATTTTTCCTCAGAATTAAAAACAGATATATTAAATCGTATGGCAAAGACGCTCACTCCGAAAGGTTTCATACTGTTGGGTGGTTCTGAATCGCCAACCGGTTATTGTGATGCTTTTGATATGGTGCGAACACCTCTAGGTGTTTTGTATCGTTTAAAAGACGGTTGGCGCGGTTAGTTTAAGTCGTCTTTATTGCCATCCTGGTATAAAATTGCCGTCCGGCAAAAATTCTCACCTATAAAACAACCTATCTTATTGATATTAGTAACATAGTTAACTTGGCATGGCTGTTGCAATTAACAACAGTACACGATAACCAGGAAACACTATTATGCCAAATTGGAATTCAATCTTAGGAGCTCACGAGCAGTCAATTAAAGTCTTTGGAGCACGTTCGCGTATATTAGCAGCGAATCTGGCGAATGCCGATACCCCGAATTATAAAGCACGGGATCTGGATTTTAAACAAATGTTAGCAACCCAGAAAAATTTCAATTCGGTCAATTCACCATTAGTAACGAGTAATTCGCGCCACATGCAACCAAGCGGTTATGTTTTTGGTGCACAACTTAAATACCGACAACCACAACAAAGTTCACTCGATGGTAATACGGTTGAAGATCAAATAGAAAAATCCGAATTTCTTGAAAATGCAATGCGTTATCAAGTCAGCATACAATTTATAAGTAGTAAATTTAGAGGTTTACTATCAGCGATTAAAGGGGAATAACAATGTCACTGTATTCAATTTTTGATATAGCGGGTTCCGCAATGAATGCCCAAAACATTCGATTAAACACCACAGCAAGTAACCTTGCTAATGCCGATACGGTGAGTAGCTCACAAGAAACAACCTATCGTGCACGGCAACCTGTTTTTGCTGAAATGATGAAACATTTTAATGATAAAACTAGCGGTGTTCAGGTTTTAGGAATTGTAGAGAGTAATGAGCCTTTACGAGCAGAGTATAACCCTGAACACGCAATGGCAAATAAGGACGGTTATATTTATCGACCTAATGTCAACGTGATTGATGAGATGGCAAATATGATTTCAGCATCACGTTCCTACCAGACTAATGTTGAAGTATTAAACACTGCAAAACAAATGATGATGAGAACCCTATCAATAGGGCAATAACGACTACATAGGCAAAGATAATGAATTCAATAGATAATGCACTACCAACACCAGAATCTTTAGGGTTATCAAAAACAACGGATGCCCATGAGAAACCTCGATTAGGCCAGGAAGATTTCATGAAGTTGATGACAGCCCAGATGAATCATCAAGATCCCATGAAGCCGATGGAAAACGGTGAGTTTATAACTCAAATGGCACAATTCAGCCAGGTGAGTGGCATGAACGATATTAAAAATTCTTTTGAGACTTTAGCGAATTCACTGCAATCTAATCAGGCTTTGCAGGCTTCGAGTTTAGTTGGTCGGTCGGTATTAGTGCCGGGTGGCAATGTTGTTTTACAAGATGAAGGCAATGTTACAGCAGCTGTTGATTTGCCACAGGCAACGGGTGATTTAAGAGTGAATATTTTAAACAGTGCTGGTGAATTAGTTCAAACATTAAGTCTTGGGCAACAAAAAGCAGGAACTACAACAATTAGTTGGGATGGAACCATTACTAAAAAGCTAACAGATGAAAAAGGAGAGGTTAAAACAGTAACTGAACGAGCAGCTCCGGGTGTTTATACATTGAAAGCCGGATTTATGTCTGAAGGAAAAACTCAGGCCGCGCAAACATTAGTTTCTGATGCAGTCGAAAGCGTATCACTGGGTAAACCCGGTGAACCAATAGTTTTAAATTTAACAAATTCAGGAATGATAAAATTACCTGATGTAAAACAAATATTGTAATACTAATAAGTAATAGGAGAGAGTCATGCCATTTAGAGCCGCCTTAAGCGGAATACAATCCGCGAGTAAAGAGTTAAAAATGATTGGTAATAATGTTGCCAATGCCAGTACTACTGGGTTTAAAAAATCCAGAGCACAATTTGCCGATGTGTATGCTGCATCGGATATTGGATCATCGTCTAATACCATTGGATCAGGTGTTCGTATTGCCGCAGTAACACAGCAATTTAGCCAGGGTAATGTTGATTTTACCGATAATAATCTCGACATGGCTATTAATGGTGGCGGGTTTTTTATGCTGGAGAAAAATGGTGAGCGAGTTTATTCACGTGCAGGAGCCATTGAAATTGATCGGGAAGGTTTTATGGTCAATAGTGATAATTTAAAATTACTCGGAAAAAAAGCAGACGAAAATGGTAACCCAATTGGTGAAACAGGTCCTATCTCATTAGATAATGCCAATGTTGAACCAAAGTCTACTAACATAGTAACGGTTGGTGTGAATCTGGATAGTTCGGAGAAAAAACCCCTTTTTGGACCATTTGATCCCAATGATGCTGGATCATTTAATCATTCAACATCATTAACCGTATTCGATTCTTTAGGTACGTCACATCAATCCACAGTGTATTTTGTGAAAGGTGAGTCACCTAATCAATGGACGGTACATACCTTTATTGATGGCAAAGACGTTAACGGTTCTGATGCTCCACCGTATGCATCGAATGAACTGATGTTTAATGGCTCAGGTGGATTGGCTTCGATTGATGGTACAGCAGTACCTCCCGGACGAATTGAATATCCAGAATTTGTAACGGATACCGGATCTAATCCAGTTCAAATAACGCTAGATTTTTTATCATCAACCCCTACGACACAATTTGGTGCCAAGTTTACTGTTAATGCCTTAACACAAGATGGTTTTGCAACAGGTAGATTAACCAGTCTGGATATTGATGAATCTGGAATTGTTCGCGCTCGATATACCAATGGGCAAACCAGAACACTAGGGCAGATTCAATTATCAGATTTTCCGAATGTGCAAGGTTTACGTCAGTTAGGTGATTCAACCTGGGCAGAAAGTTTTGAATCGGGCATTCCGTTATTAGGAACACCGGGTTCAGGTAGTTTGGGATTAATTCAATCAGGCGCATTGGAAGGTTCAAATGTTGACTTAACCGAGCAATTAATCAATATGATTTCAGCGCAACGAAATTTCCAGGCGAACGCACAAGTAATAACCACGGCAGATGCAGTAACACAATCTGTCATTAATATTCGATAGTAATAGAATTAGAGGGCTTTTTAAATGGATCGTATGTTATATGTTGCAATGTCAGGTGCGAAGCAAAATATGCACGCACAGGCAATTAATTCCAATAATTTGGCGAATGTGTCTACCACGGGATTTCGTGCCGATCTGGTCGATGCTGAAAGTCGGCAGTTATACGGTCCGGGTTTTCCATCACGTGTTAATTCCATTATTGATAATAGTACGACTGACTTTAGTAATGGTTCAATAGCTACAACGGGACGAAATCTTGATGTTGCCGTCAATGGTAAAGGTTGGTTTGTGGTTCAAACGAATGATGGTACTGAGGCACTAACCCGTAATGGTAGTTTTAAAATTAGTCCAGAGGGATTATTAGTCAATAACCAAAACTTGCCAGTGCTGGGTGAATCAGGCCCCATTTCGATTCCACAAGCTCAAAAAGTTGAAATTAACGACAATGGCACTGTCAATGTACTTCCGATTGGTGAGTTGGCAACATCACTGGTTGTGTTGGATAGATTAAAATTAGTAAATCCTGCTAATTCTGAAATAATAAAGGGCAAGGATGGCATGGTGCGTTTAAAGAATGGTGGTGCATTTGAAAATGACTCAAATATCAGCATTGTTTCCGGGGCACTGGAAAATAGTAATGTTAATTCAATAGAAGCAATGGTGAATATGATTGAATTACAACGTCAATTTGAGATGCAAATTAAATTAATGCATCAAGCTGAAAAAAATGATGAACAAACAGCACAAATGTTGAAACTAAATTGAGCGAGCAATTTAGAAGGCAAAAGTATTTAAAAATTATATATTTATTTTATAGAAACGAATTATTGGCACAGAAAGTGCAATTTTACATAAGTAACAAATTGGAGAAATAGTTATGGCTCAAGCACTTTGGGTAGCAAAAACGGGTTTGGAAGCGCAACAAAATCGATTAGCGGTTATTTCCAATAATCTAGCGAATGTATCGACTACCGGTTTCAAACGTGACCGTATGTTGTTTGAAGATCTATTGTATCAAAATATTCGACAAGCCGGTGGTCAAAGTAGTGAAGACACTACCTTACCAACCGGATTGATGATTGGTACTGGAGTTCGTGCAGTGGCAACTCAAAAAGAAAATACCCAGGGCAGTATCAGTCAAACTGATAATCAACTGGATATTGC
>JBGMRJ010000007.1:31855-40934 GCA_048061315.1 Gammaproteobacteria bacterium | reverse complement strand
CAAGGGTCACTCGAAGGTTCGAATGTCAATATCGTAGAAGAATTGGTTAGCATGATTGAAACACAGCGTGCCTATGAAATGAATTCAAAAGCCATATCGACTGCAGATGAAATGTTACAATACATTAATAATAATTTATAAATTAAATTGGTTGTTTTATGAATTCTAAAATATCAAATAGCACTACTTGTAAATTAATGATAGTAGCAAGCATATTGTTATTATTATCGGCGTGTGCAAAACCGATTGCGTTACGAAACCCTGCTTATTCACCGTTATCGCCAAAAATAATTCATTTTGAAGATTCCTCTGATGGTGCCATTTTTCAAAATGGAATGCGCGTTGGCTTTTTTGATAGTATGCGTGCAAAAAATGTAGGTGATATATTAACAATAACATTAAAAGAAACAACAAACGCTTCAAAATCAGCTCGAACTGAAACGACCAAAGGAGCAATAATAAATGAAGTTGCGCCAACCATTATTGGTTCAGATGTTACGCATAATGGTAAAAATATACTGGAAAATACCGTTGATTCCGATCGACGATTTTCATCGCAAGGACAATCTGCTCAAAGTAATAATATGACTGGCGAATTAACGGTTACTGTAGTCCGGGTTTTTTCAAACCGAAATTTACTAGTGCGTGGTGAAAAACTCATTATGCTCAATCAGGGTAATGAATACCTGCGTGTGATGGGTATTGTTAGACCCGAAGATATTGATACTAACAATACAGTGCTATCAACGCGTGTTGCTAATGCACAAATTTCGTATGGTGGACAAGGCGTGATAAATGACGCGAACAAAATGGGTTGGTTAAGCAAATTTTTTCAGGGAAACGCATGGCCATTTTAATCAATTTTATGTTTAAAGGATTTGCAATGTTGGGATATAAAAAATTCATTAATACAGCTGGCATTAGTATGCTGCTATTGTTTAGTATGCAACCGGTCATTGTTACAGCCGAACGCCTAAAAGACATTTCCCATGTAGCCGGTGTGCGCTCTAACCAATTATTAGGATATGGTCTTGTTATAGGTTTAAACGGCACGGGTGATACTTCTAATTCAGCACCCTTTACCGAACAAAGTATAAAGAGTTTAATTTCGCGATTAGGTGTAACCATCCCAAGTAAAGCCCGGATATCTGTTAAAAATGTTGCCGCAGTAGCCATTCATGCTGCCTTACCGGCATTTTCAAAAAAAGGTCAAAAAATTGATGTTACAGTTTCATCAATCGGTGATGCCAAAAGTTTACGCGGTGGCTCATTAATTTTATCATCACTAAAAGGTGTTGATGATAAAGTTTATGCGATTGCACAGGGTAATGTTATCGTTAATGGTTTTGGTATTGAAGGTGGTGATGGCTCAAGTATAACAGTGAATATACCCAGTGTTGGGCGAATTCCTAACGGTGCAACAATTGAAAATATTATTGTAACGCCATTTGGTAAAGAAACCGAACTGGTATTAAATTTAAACACAGCAGATTTTACAACCTCAATCCGCGTAACCAGAGCAATTAATAAAACAATGGGGCCGGGTACAGCTCGCTCAATAGATGCATCATCTATTCATGTTAATGCACCACAGGAACGCAACCAACGTGTTTCGTTTATAGCCATGCTGGAAAATTTAACAATTGAACCCGGTAAAGCTCCAGCACGAATTATTATTAATTCACGATCAGGAACGGTTGTGATAGGTGAAAATGTTCGGGTACTACCTGCGGCTATTTCACATGGTAGTTTAACGCTCACTATTTCTGAAAACCCTTCCATTTCTCAACCTAATGCTTTTTCTGATGGCAAAACAGCCGTTGTACAAAGTAGTAAGCTTAATGCAAATCGTAAAGATAACCGAATGTTTTTATTTGAACCGGGTGTATCACTTAATGATATTGTTAGAGCCATAAATGAAGTTGGTGTTTCACCTGGTGATTTAGTTTCAATTTTAGAAGCTCTTAAAGAAGCTGGAGCATTACGTGCAGAATTAATCGTAATATAAGTTATGACAATCGAAAATAAAACTGCAATATATCATGATATGTCAGGGTTTAATGATTTGCGTCGTGTTGCACGTGAAGATCCTGATGCGGCATTACGTGAGGTTGCAGAACAGTTTGAAGCAATATTCATGAAGATGATGTTAAAAAGTATGCGAGAAGCCAGTATGGGAAATTCACTTTTTGATAGCGATCAATCCCAAATGTACCAGGATATGTTTGATAATCAATTATCGGTGAATTTATCACAAGGTAATTCAAATGGTTTAGCTGATATTCTGGTAAGACAATTAGGTGGTACGGTCACAAGTAAGAATGAAAATGATCTAACCATGACAGCAAAAACTAATACCATTGGAGAAACAAAACAGGAACGATTTATTAATACCATACGCCCCTATGCTGAGAAAGCTGCAAAAGAGTTGAATACCAGGCCCGAAGTTTTAATAGCCCAGGCTGCCCTGGAAACCGGTTGGGGGCAGGGTATTCAGCGGCATCCGGATGGCAGTAGTGGTTTTAATATGTTTAATATTAAAGCCAATCATAATTGGCAAGGACCCATTGTATCAAAATATACTCTGGAATATAAAAATGGCATGGCAACACGCGAGCCTGCTAATTTTAGAGCGTATACTTCTCTAAATGAAAGCTTTAATGATTACGTTAATTATTTGAAAGACAATCCACGCTATCAACAGGCGTTAAAATCAGCACAAGATCCGGTAACGTACATACAGGAATTATCAAAATCAGGTTATGCGACTGATCCGGCTTATGCTGATAAAATAACGACAATAATGTCACGTGATGTATCGCCAAAATTTGATGTTTCTCCCGAAAGTGATAATGGGGATACTAATTAAATGTACACGAGTTTAAAAACAGGAATTCGATATGCCAGCAGGTGATGTTTTAGGTATAGGTTTGTCCGGTACTCTCAGTACACAAAGAGAGATGGCTACTGCTAGCCATAATATCGCTAATGCAAACACTGAGGGTTATTCACGTCAACGGGTCACTAAAACAACGCGTAACCCCCAACAACTCTCTAATGGTGCTTTAGGTCGTGGTGTTCAAATTTCATCTGTGAAGCGCATGCATGATGAATTTTTAACGACAAATGTGCGTGATAATACTTCATTAACGAATTCATTTAAAACCGGTCATCAATTAACATCACAAGTGGATAATCTATTATCAGATCCGAAGGCAGGTGTCGGGATTGTATTGCAAGATTTTTTTGATTCAGTCAATGGTGTTGCTAACGAACCGGGTTCCACTACAGCCCGTCAGGTAATGATTTCAACGGCAAATACCTTGACGAACCGCCTTCATAATATTGATAGCCGTCTACAGGATTTAAGGCTGGCTAGTAATAAACAAACGAAACTGATTACAAATGATATTAACCATATTTCTGCAACGATCGGCAAGTTGAATCAAAGTATTACACTTGCACAACAGAGCACTGGTCAGCCAGCAAATGATTTGTTGGATAAACGGGATATCTTATTACAAGAACTTTCTGAAAAAATAAATGTATCAACTAAAGAACAGGATGACGGTGCAATAAATGTTTTTATTGGAAATGGTCAAACCTTGGTTTTGGGAATTCAGTCTTCGAAACTTCAAGTTATCTCAAATGAATTCGATACAAGTAAGGTTGATGTTGTCTTTGTAGGCAATAATTCAAAAACAAACATTACAAAATTCATCTCGGGTGGCGACCTGGGTGGGATTTTGGAATTCCAACACGATATTGTGGATGATACACAAAATGAATTGGGTAGAATAAGCTTAGCATTAGCAGTCACATTTAATGAACAACATGAATCCGGTCTTGATTTAAAAAGTAATTATGGCGAAAAATTCTTTAACGGCCTGGACAGTGCCCTACCTGAAGTCATCGCTGGAACGGGTAATCGTGGTAATTCTCATTTATCAGCACAAATCACTGATGTTACTAAAGTAACAACCAGTGATTATCGACTCGAATATACTGACAGTCAATATCATCTTATACGCTTAAATGATAATGTCACTGTTAAGGATTTTTCAAGTTTACCGAATGAAATCTCTGAGGATGGTTTTTCATTAAAGCTTGAGTCCGGTGATTCTATAGTGGAGGGTGATAGTTTTTTGATTCGTCCAACACGTCTTGCTGCAAAAAATATCGAAGTATTAATTTCAGATACAAATAAAATTGCTGCATCTGCGCCTGTTCGTTCTATTAGCTCAATAAATAATTTGGGTGACGGTCGCTTGGAATTAAGTTTTATTGATGTTAATAATCTTGACGAGGAAAATGAAAAAACAGTTGATTTTAACGACGATGGTTCGGTAAAAATATCAATTGAAGGTGAACAGTCGACGTCAAAAATCGCATTTAGTGTAGATGATGTTTCTGATGGAAATAACGGGCCGTCAAATATTACAATAAAAATACTGGATAATAACCGTCTTCAGATAATAGATAATTCTAATCCTGACTCTTCTAAAATTTTATCTGAAGCAATTAGTTATAATGCAAATGAAAATTTGATGCTAACGCCCGTTTTAAACGGCAAACAATTGTCGGTGTCGGCAAAATTAAAAGGCAATCTGGTAGCGGGTGATACTTTTAAAATAGAAATTAATAAAGACGCATCAGGTGATAATACCAATATTTTATCTTTAGCAAGGTTGCATCGCGCAAACAATTTAATTGAAGGCAGAGTTAATTATAATGAATCCTATGCTGAATTAGTCAGTAAAGTGGGATCTCGTACACACGAGTTAGATGTTAATGCTGAAGCACAACAAGCGCTATTAAATCAATCTGTTCTTGAAAAAGAAACGGTATCCGGGGTTAACCTTGATGAAGAAGCAACAAAGTTACTTAAATTACAAACACAATTTAAAGCTAATGCTCAGGTTATCGCATCTGCTGATAAAATGTTTCAAGACTTAATGGCCGTTTTACGACGTTAGCGGTGAGACTATTATGAGAATTTCATCTAATCAAATTCATCAGGTTGCAGTTAATGCGATGCTTGATCAGGAATCTAAACTTAGCCATGTTCAGAGGCAGGTGGCCAGTGGTAAAAGAATATTCTCAACATCCGATGATCCGGTTGCTGCTGCCAGAATAATTGATTTACAACAATCAGTTGATAATTTTGATCAGTATCAAAGCTCTATTAATTCAGGTAAGGCCAGGCTCGAAATACAAGAAGGTGTGCTTGCAAATGCAATCAATGTTTTACAAAGAGTCAGAGAGCTTACGATTCAAGCCAATAATGCGATTCAAACAAATGACACCAGGGCATCAATAGCTCAGGAAATTGAGCAGCTCAATAGCGAGTTAAAGGGTCTGGCTAATGCAGTCGATGGTAATAGTGATTATTTATTTGCGGGTTCTAAAGTGAAGTTTCAACCTTTTACCGATACCACTAGTGGCCAGTTTCAATATAATGGTGATGATGGTCAAAGGATGTTACAAATTGGTGAGAATCGTCAAATATCAGTGGCCGATTCGGGAACAGAAGTTTTTCGGACTATCAAAAATGGTAATGGTGATTTTACTATTACTCCTAACTCCAATAACCTCGGCACATCAATAGCGAACCCCGGTAGCTCAACCAGTGATTATAAGCCAGGTACTTATCTGTTACAGTTTGAACAAAAAGATAAATTTAGTGATATTACCTATCGTGTAACTGATGTTGCCGGGAATGTCATTGTAGCTCCCGGTACTAAATACAATGAAGAAGAAATTTTTACATTTGGTGGTGTTCAAACGTCTTTCATAGGCTTCCCCGAAAATGGCGACAGTTATCTATTTAAACCCAGTATCAATAAAGATGTTTTTTCTACTTTAAGAGATTTATCAATTAGTCTTGATACACCAAGGAATACGCCAAAGGCTAAATCGCTACTGGGTAATTCAGTAAATCAAAGTCTGGTATCCATTGATGAAGCAATCGATAAAATTTTAACAATAAGAGCCAATACCGGCTCACGTTTACGAGCCCTGGATAATCAACAAGAAATAAATTCAAGTCACTTATTACACCTCAAAGAAATTCAATCAGACATTAAAGATCTGGACTATACTGAAGCGGTAACACGGTTAAATCTACGACTAACCGGGTTAGAGGCATCTCAGATAGCTTATTCAAAAGTTCAAAATTTGTCGATGTTTGATTATATTTAAATTATTTGCCGCAAAAAAATAACTCGGTCATCAACCTCAAAACTTTAGCTTTTTCTTAATATTTAAATCCAAAATAACCCCTAAAGGATAATTAACACCGGACGCTAGTGTGTGTGGGAGCGGTAAATGTTTGCCACAGTCGGCAAATATATCCGCTGAAGTTAAACCACTATTCTTGTAGTAGAACTCATTATTATGCGAAATGCATAACGAGATTTACAGGAACTAGTGTTAGATAGGAGAGCATTATGCCTCAGGTCATTAATACCAATATTATGTCGTTGAATTCTCAACGTAACTTGAACCGGTCTCAAGAAGACTTACAAGTATCTTTACAACGATTATCATCAGGTCTACGAATTAACAGCGCAAAGGATGACGCAGCCGGTCTTGCTATATCAGAACGGTTTACTGCTCAAATTCGTGGTATCAATCAAGCTGTACGTAACGCCAATGACGGTATTTCGTTAGCACAAACTGCAGAAGGTGCCTTGTCCGAAGGCGGTAACATTCTACAACGTATTCGTGAACTGGCTGTGCAATCAGCTAATGCCACGAACTCTTCAACTGACAGACAAGCGCTGCAAGCTGAAGTTGGGCAACTGGTATCAGAGCTGGATCGTATTGCTACTAATACCGAGTTTAATGGTCAAAAACTGTTGGACGGAACGTTTGGCGCGGCCGTCTTCCAGGTTGGTGCGAATGCAAATCAAACCATTCAAACTACAACTAGCAATTTCCGTACCGGTCAATATGGTGATTATCGAATTGAAGGTGCAACAACAGATGCATCTGCAACCGGCCGTATTAACGATGAAACACTGACTGTTAATGGTTCTTTTGGTAGTAAGAGTTTCACTATGGAAACAGGCACCAGTGCTAAAGCAGTGTCAGAAATGATTAATGCAACTGTTGATGATACCGGTGTTCGTGCTTTTGCTAAAACTGAATTTGATATCAGCTTCAGTGCAGGCGGTGGTTATGTTTTGGATGTAGAATCCAATGGTAAACCAACTAGTATTGCTTTTTCACTTTCGGATAATACTAGTAGTGATGGTTTAGCCGCTGCAGTAACGGCGTTTAATGATGTTGCTTCTAAAACCGGTATTACTGCCAGTGTTAATGATGCTGGTGATGGTATTACTTTATTGAATTCAACAGGTAATAATATTTCTATTAGTGATGGTGCTGCTTCAAATGGTGGTAATGTTATTGTTGGTGGTGAAACACTAACTGCTGATACTACTTCACAAACTGTCGTAATTACAGGTCAGATCACATTTGATTCCGATAAGTCATTTAGTGTTACCGGTTCCACTGGTCAAAGTCTTGCAATGGCATCTGAAGCTGCTAATTTATTGTCAATTGCCGAAATGGATATTTCAACAGTTGAAGGTGCTAATGAAGCACTTGCTATAGTGGATGCTGGTTTGAATACCGTTAATGGACAACGTGCTAAATTTGGTGCTATCCAAAGCCGGTTTGAATCAACCATTGCTAACTTGAGTACTAATGCTGAAAATCTGACAGCTGCGCGGTCACGTATCCGTGATGCTGACTTTGCAGTTGAAACAGCAGAACTAACACGTGCTCAAATTCTGCAACAAGCAGGTACAGCAATGTTAGCTCAAGCTAATGTGCAGCCACAAAACGTTTTAACCTTACTTCAATAGTGAGATAACACAGTAGCCACACGGCTACTGTTTTAACTAGAAGATAGAGGTACGAAACAATGGCTATACACACATTAGCGAATGTGTCGACAATGGTAAGCCAGACTGTTAAAACCAACTCCGGCAGTCAGTCTGCCAGTGTTGGCATTACTACCAGCCAGTATTCCGAGAATACCGGTCAGGAGGTAACATCGAACCAGGCACAGTTACAAGCACGGGACGAAGTTACTAAAGAAGCAGTTGACAGAGTGGTGCATCAATTGGAAACACAATCTCAAAGTCTGAGAAGAGATCTGCAGTTTAACGTGGATGATTCAACAGGCCGTGTGATTGTTACTGTAAGAGATTCAGAAACCAATGAAGTGATAAGGCAGATTCCCAGTGAGGAATTATTGGCTTTATCACGGCATTTAGCTGATGCATCAGATGATGATGTTTCAGGATTTCTGTTTGAATCCGAGGCTTAAATGGTACTG
Source organism: Gammaproteobacteria bacterium (assembly GCA_048061315.1). GTDB lineage: Bacteria > Pseudomonadota > Gammaproteobacteria > UBA6429 > Thiohalophilaceae > CAYQUC01. The sequence goes on along the minus strand of JBGMRJ010000007.1, from coordinate 32,584 downwards.
CAATTGCATAGTCAATTGTATGTTATTGTGAAGTTTTGGAATTAGCAGGTGCAGTAATGCACAAGAATCTTGAGGTAATATAATGGCGACCATTTCATCTGCGGGTGTTGGATCGGGGCTTGATGTTCGAGGCCTGGTCGATCAGTTAGTTGCTGCAGAAGGTAACCCTGTAAGGACACGACTGGACCGCAAGGAAGCGGCTTTACAACAGGGCCTGACTTCATTGGCCTCATTTCGTGGTGCTTTGGGTGAATTCAAATCATCGCTGGAAAATTTACGAAGTAGTGAACAATTACGTGTTATCGATGTGAGTAGTAGTGATGTCGATGAAGACTTTTTAACGATTACATCGAATAACCAAGCCACTCCAATGCAATTCAATGTTGAAGTCGAACAGTTGGCTAAATCTCAAAAATTAACATCCACTCAATTTCAATCTGATACGGTTGCTGTTGGCAGTGGTGATATTACATTTCAATTTGGACATTATAAAACGGATTCAAATGAATTTGTGTTAAATCCGGATAGCAAGGTTCAGTCTGTAACGATTAAACCGGAAAGCAATAATTTGCGTGGTATAAGTGAGGCTATTAACAAAGCTGATATTGGTGTTAAATCAATTGTGCTTAATAGCGGTGATAGTGCCAGATTAATTTTTTCATCATTATCGACAGGGTCGAATAATAATTTACGAATTACCGTTAGTGATGCTGATAACAGTGATAGTGA
>JBGMRJ010000007.1:18406-31755 GCA_048061315.1 Gammaproteobacteria bacterium | reverse complement strand
AATGATTATGTTTTTAAAATAGATGGAATTACTACAAATAATGTTTCCTTAACAGAAAAAAATTATAATAGCATTGATGAATTGGCAACAGAATTGCAAACTCGTATTAATACCGATAAAAATATTGCCGATGCCGGTGTTTCAGTGAGTGTACAAAACAATCGAGGTAAGCTGGAATTTACCTCCAATAAATTTGGCAGTGGTTCGCGAGTGGCGCTAGAGGCAACCGATACACTGAGCAATTTATTAGGATTAAATGTTGCGACAGGACAGGATGGTGTTGATGTTGCGGGAACAATTGCAAATGTAAAAGCCATCGGTGCGGGACAGACATTAACCGGAACCAGAAATGTTGAAGGACTTGCAATTAAAGTAGTAGCCGGTGATAAAGGTGAACGACAAGCGGTAGTATTTTCACGTGGTGTCGCTGAACAATTGGATTTATTGTTAAATAAATTAAATGATACCGATGGTGTGCTATCAGCACGCGATAAAGGCGCTAGTAGTCGTCTGGAAGATATTACGAAACAACGTGATGTTTTAGCGCGACGTTTAGTAAAATTAGAAGAAAGGTTAATGAAACAATTTACAGCACTGGATTCGTCATTAGGTAAAATGCGAAAAACCAGTGAATTTTTAACAAATCAGTTAGGTACTTTACCTGGCCCAAGAACAAGTAATGGACGATAAGTGAATGGAATTTAAATTATTTAAAAGAATTGAGGTGAAATCATGAATATGGCGAAGTTTCATAATGCCGTGCAACAATATAATCGAGTAGGCGTGGCTGCCGGTGTTGAAGAAGCAAGTCCACATCGATTAATTCAAATGCTAATGGAAGGTGTAATAGAGAAAATTGCTATTGCCAAGGGACATATGGTGCGTGGTGAAACGGCAAAGAAAGGCTCTCACATTAGTTGGGCTATTTCGATTGTTGATGGTTTACGCGCAAGTCTGGATCTGGGCGCTGGTGGTGAAGTTGCACAGAATCTCGATGATTTATATGACTATATTAATCGCCGCTTAGTGACAGCAAATCTGGAGAATAATGCCGATTTACTTGATGAAGTATTGTCACTACTGAAATCAATTAAAAGCGCCTGGGATGAATTACCTGAATCTGATAAATCAGTTAAAAAATAATAGAGATTAATATTAAGTGGAATCACTTGAAATATACAGTTTAATAAAACAGGTGGTAGCACTTTCTGAAAAAATGTTAGGCCTGGCACATCAGGCACACTGGATCTCTTTTGAAAAAACAGAACAACAGCGACAGAAATTATTAACAAAAATATTTGAGCACCAATCCATTAATGAAATGCTACCCAAAATAGCTAATTTTCTTCGCCAGGTTCTGGACTATGACTGTGAGAGTATACAGTTAAGCGAACAAGCCCGATCTGATACCGTGCAGGAATTATCAGCAATTCATACTAATGTACATGCTGTTGGAGCTTATCAGGAATTATCGACTTTTGAACCATCAAGCTAATCTCGAGTAACCGGAGTAGAGGCTTAAGAACAATATTGATCGGTTTCAACTATACTCCACGGTATGAGTGACCAAAAAATTAAAATTGATGTCCGGTTATCCCTGCAATGGCAAGTGTTACAGTCATTACAACAAACCGAACAACTCGATTTTAATAACACATCCGTTATTCAATTACTGGATATACTGGATTCTCATCAAAACCATAAATCACTAAAATCAATATCGAATGACAATCAAAGTCACCAAAGTGATCTGTCTCGAGTTGAATCCAAAATTGATTTATTGTTAATGCTCTTCACCCGCCACCAATATAATAAGCAGTACGCTAATGTTCCTAATTATGATGTCAGTTTAACTGCTGATGGTTGTGAAATTAAGACCTCAGAGTCCATCGATATTAATCAACTTGTTGAAATTGAAATATTTTTTAACCAAAATTATCCCGAGCCATTAGTATTCTCCGGAATAGTGGTAAAAGCAGCAACTGAGGGTGTTCTAGCAATACATTTCACAAGTGTCGGTGCATCATCGCAAACCTACCTCGAAAAATTTATCTTTCGGCACCATCGCAATGAAGTCGCTCGAATTAAACAGAGTTAAAATCCTATTTACCTAGCGTAATTCATTATTTTAATTGATGAAATATATAAATTCAATCTGATCTGACAGTTTTTTGACAAGTTGATGAAAGCAGCTAAGATAATGGTGTAAGTGTTTATTTTCATAGATTAACAACTGTTTAATCATGGATTTTATAATAATTATCTCAAAGGGTTGAAGAATGTCATCAGCAATATTGGTTATCGATCAGAATGAAAAAACGGGAACACAAATAGCCGATTTTTTACGGTTCATCGATTATTGTACCGTTATTGAAATTCAGAAGTTATCGGAATTCGATGCGACACAAGAAAATATAGAATATAAAGATAATGTTGATATTATTATATTCGGTGGTCTGGATACTAATAAAGATACCATTAATGAGATTGATAAAATACGATTGCATTTTGGTGGTGCACCAGTACTGCTATTGCATGATCGCGACAGCACCAGTGCTGTCCATAAAGAGATTGTACCTAAGATAGTAGGTACCATCGATATACCCTTTAAATACAAACAGGTTATCCATGCATTACATTTGGCAGAAGTATTTAACCGTTCGCAGGATACAACCGGATTAAATCGCAAACCCGAATTATTCAGGAGTTTGGTTGGAAACAGTCGGTCGGTGCAAATGGTTCGCAAGTTAATCGAACAAGTTGCCGATTCTGATGCCAATGTGCTAATTTTGGGTGAATCGGGAACCGGTAAAGAGGTTGTAGCACGTAACTTACATTATTATTCTTCTCGCAAAGATGGCCCCTTTGTTCCGGTAAATTGTGGCGCGATTCCGGGTGATTTACTCGAAAGTGAATTATTTGGTCATGAGAAGGGTGCATTTACCGGTGCGATCAGTGCTCGACAAGGTCGCTTTGAGTTGGCAAACGGCGGTACATTATTTCTTGATGAAATTGGTGATATGCCGTTAGCAATGCAGGTTAAATTATTGCGGGTAATTCAAGAAAGAACGTTTGAACGCGTTGGTAGCAATAAAAGCATTAAATCAGACATAAGAATAATAGCCGCTACTCATCGGGATTTAGAAACCGAAATATCCGAAGGACGATTCCGGGAAGATTTGTATTATCGTTTAAATGTCTTTCCAATAGAAATGCCCCCCCTTAAAAAACGGGTTGAAGATATCCCATTGTTGATTAATGAGTTAATCACACGATTGGAACACGAACAACGCGGTTCTACACGTCTAACGCCTGCAGCAGTTGGAGCACTTTGTCAGCATCATTGGCCGGGTAATGTTCGTGAGTTATCAAATTTAATGGAACGGCTGGTAATAATGTATCCCTATGGTGTTGTCAATATTCGTGATTTGCCTGAAAAATTTCGAGGTCAAAATGACAATGGGGATCTTCCCGAGATTGAATTACCCAGTATTGAGACGACACCAATACTTATGGCAAGTGATCATGTTCCGCAATTATCCGGTAGCGGGATTGATTTGAAAGAACACCTGGCGACCCTTGAATTTAATCTAATAAAGCAGGCATTAGAAGAATCTGACAGTATTGTCGCTCATGCTGCTAAATTATTACACATGAGAAGAACAACTCTGGTAGAAAAAATGCGGAAATACGGTTTACATCGAACAGAACAAGCGACGAGTATTTGACAGTGATATAATTTATACTGCTTTATCCCACCTATCTCATTGAAATTTAGTGATATTCATTTTAGGCACAGTATTTGCTCTTATAAATTTAGCAAACTAACAATGATATTAGTTTTTCTAAATAATGGGGTAAAAATACATGCCGGAACCTGTCCAACAAATTGATAGCAATGGACACAAAGATCTGGAACAGGCTTTTAGCACGTTTAATAGTCTGTCTGTTCAACTAGCCGAGTCCTATCGGGAGTTAGAGCATCGCGTTGCACAATTAAATACCGAACTAAACGAAACTCAATCAGATTACATAAAAGAATTAAAAGCGAAAGAACGAATTGCTAATCGTCTTGAATCTTTGCTTAATGTTTTACCTGGTGGTGTGGTTGTCCTTGATGGTCACGGTAAAGTACAGGACTTTAATCGTGCAGCCGCTGATTTATTAGGTGAACCATTAGCCAGCCAGCCCTGGTATAAAATTATTCAACGTGCTTTCTTGCCACGTTATGACGATGGCCATGAAGTATCGTTAACGGATGGGCGTCGTGTCACTATTTCCACCTGTCCCCTGGAATCTGAACCCGGACAGATTCTATTATTAACTGAAGTTACTGAAATGCGCACCTTGCAGGATCGTTTAAATCAGCATCAACGATTAGCTGCAATGGGGGAAATGGCTGCATCATTAGCGCATCAAGTCAGGACACCACTATCGTCAGCATTGTTGTATGCATCATCATTAAAACGAGAAAAACTAACTGATAGCGACCGTAAAAATATTAGTGAAAAAATAGTCACTAAACTAGGTCAATTGGATTTATTGGTTAACGATATGTTGCTTTATTCTAAAAGTGGCACAGTGTCAGAAGAAGATTTCTCAGTAAGTGTATTGTGTGATGATTTACGGCAATCGGCTGAAAGTTTGATTCATACCAGCAACACAAAATTTATACTGCGTAATGAATTAACGGATACCTATCTTTTTGGTAATCGTAAAATGCTGGTTAGTGCGTTAAATAATTTGATCACTAATGCCATTCAGGCAATGGGCACTGACGGCGAGATTATTGTAGAAACTGCAATAGAAGAAGCCGGTAAATTAATAATTGCAATCATTGATAATGGCCCCGGTATGACTCAAAAAGTACAAAATAAAATATTTCAACCGTTTTATACCACTCGTTCAGATGGTACAGGTTTAGGATTAGCTGTGGTAACGGCAATTGCAAATGCGCATAGCGGTACTATTCGAGTTGAATCCTGCCCCGGACTAGGAAGTCGGTTTATAGTTGAATTACCAATTCGCGGAAAACGTACTGGCCCTGTAAAAAAAGGTGATGTTAATAAACAATATCGAACAACTGAAAACAATTTTATATCAGTTGATCATTAATCGAAATAAATGTCGAGGTAGTTATGGCTAATAGTTCCATTATGGTAGTAGAAGATGATAATGATTTAAGTGAAGCATTGTGCGATACACTTAAACAGGCAGGTTTTGATGTTACCAGTGCAGAAGATGGAGAAGATGCATTAACATTATTAAAAAATAAAGTGGTTGATTTAATTGTTAGTGATGTACACATGAAACGAATGGATGGGCATACTTTATTGAATGAAATTAAAAAAGAATTTCCACAATTACCGGTGATGTTGATGACGGCCTATGGCACGATTCAAAAAGCGGTAGAAGCGATGCATATGGGAGCTGTCGATTATTTAGTGAAACCATTTGAAGCTGAAGTTTTAGTTAATATGGTGAATCAATATGTGAGTACCACCAGTTTCACTGATGAAGATATGATCATCGAATCAAATTCAATGCGTAAACTGGCTGCTACCGCTAAAAAAATTGCACAGGGAAATGTTTCGATTTTGATTACCGGAGAAAGCGGTACAGGTAAAGAAGTATTGGCACGATACATCCACCAGAATTCTGACCGGAACGATGGTCCCTTTGTTGCGATAAATTGTGCCGCAATACCAGAGAATATGTTAGAAGCGACTTTATTCGGTTATGAAAAAGGTGCCTTTACCGGTGCTTACAAGGCATGCCCTGGTAAATTTGAACAAGCACAAGGTGGCACATTTTTACTGGATGAAATTTCAGAAATGGATCTGTCGTTACAGGCAAAATTATTACGAGTATTACAAGAACAGGAAGTAGAACGACTGGGGGGCACCAAAACAATTGCTCTTGATGTCAGAATTTTATCGACTTCAAACCGTAATATAAAAGAAGAAGTGCAGGCTGGACGTTTTCGTGAAGATTTATTCTATCGCTTAAATGTTTTTCCATTACAAATACCAAGTTTGGTTAATCGCATAGAAGATATATTGCCCATAAGTGAAAAATTCATCCAGAAACACTCTGCGAATTTGGGGGTTTCAAATTCGACATTGTCTGAAGAAGCAAAGAAAAAAATTATTAATCACAACTGGCCGGGTAATATTAGAGAGTTAGAAAACGTTATTCAAAGAGCCTTATTGATGTGTTCCGGTAGTTCAATTACTGAAGATGATATATTAATTGAATCTGAAGTCGAAATTAATACGAATGTTTTACCCATTACAACAAAAAATTCCAAGGTTAAAGATGACGTTGTAGTAGATACACCAACATCACTCGGTAATGATCTGCGTAATAGAGAGTTTGATATTATTATTGATACGTTAAAAGAACTTAAAGGTAGCCGAAAACAAACAGCAGAACGACTCGGAATTAGCCAAAGAACATTACGTTATAAATTAGCAAAAATTAGAGAAAATGGTATTCGTATTCCTGGTGATCCGGAATATAAATAAGTATTAGATTAATTAGAAATTAGTAGAGGTATATACTGTGACTACAATTACTCCAGATATGTTATTGGCTCGGATGAGAATGATGTCATCACAAGCCCAAGGCCTCAGTATTAAAAGTACTGAAACAACGTCTAAATCTCAAGAGGCTGGATTTTCTGACCTTCTGAAGCAATCAATTAATGAGGTTAATACACAACAGGCAGATGCTAAAAATCTTGCAATCGCTTTTGAACAAGGGGATAAAAATATTGAATTATCTGAAGTGATGATATCCATGCAAAAAGCAAACGTTTCTTTTCAGGCAATGCTTGAAGTGAGAAATAAACTGGTAGGTGCATATCAGGATATTATGAATATGCAAGTTTGATCTTGGTTATTGGAATAGGGTATTAAAATTTTATGGATTTAGTCAAAGTTGATAATGTAAACAAACCATTTAATGGTATGGTTGGTTTACCAATTATTCGTCAAGCAGGTTTACTTGTTGGTTTAGCTGCTAGTATAGCAATTGGTATATACGCTGTTTTGTGGTCACAAGAGGGTGGTTTTGTACCACTGGCACCCAATTTAAGCGCGCGCGATAATGCAAAAGTAATCTCGGTTTTACAAACAGCATCGATTGAATATAAGGTAGATCAAACTACCGGTAATGTATTGGTGAGTGCGTCTGATTTACAAAAAGCTAAACTAAAAATGGCAGCAGAAGGTATTTCGAATAGTGATAATGTCGGGTATGAACTTCTGGAAAAAGATCAGGGCATTACGACAAGCCAGTTTATGGAAACTGTGCGATACCAACGTGCAATTCAAGGTGAGTTAAGCCGGACTATTTCATCAATGGCTTCAATTAAATCAGCACGGGTACATTTAGCAATTCCGAAACAAACGCCATTTATCAGAAGTAAAAGAAAATCAAGTGCGTCAGTATTTATTGATTTGTATTCAGGAAGGAAATTATCAGATGAACAAGTAACGTCTATTGTTAATTTGGTTGCTATGAGTATACCCAATTTACAAACTGAAAATATTGCAGTCATTGATAATAAAGGGCGGATGTTATCTTCCATTAATAAAGAAACGGGAGTTGAATTAAGCAATACCCAACTAAAATATACTCGAAAACTTGAAAATGATTATATAAAACGAATTGAGAGTATTTTAACTCCAATTATTGGTTTGGGTAAAATTAAAGCGCAAATAGTTGCTGATATTGATTTTGATCAAATAGAAAAAACCAAAGAAGAATATGACTCGGACCAGCCATCTATTCGAAGTGAACGTAAAGTGGAAGAACAATCAAGAGGAACAAATGCACCTATTGGAATTCCGGGTGCATTGAGTAACCAGGCACCGAGTGCAGCAAGCTCTATTGGGAAAAGTATCTTAGCAAATTCTATCGTTGAACAGCCATCTTCAAATAGTAGACAATCAACCTTGAATTATGAACTGAATAAAACCATTAGTCATACGCGTTACTCAGTAGCCAAAATTAAAAGACTCACCGTAGCTGTTGTTGTCGATAATAAAATGGAACTAGTAGCGCAAACTCCTGTTAAAGCTGTGAAAGCAGATGAAAATCCAGCACCAGTAAAAAAAGTATTAACGTCGGTTGCCCGTTCAAAAGAAGAAATGGCTGGTTACGCGACACTCGTAAAAGACGCTATTGGTTTTAATGCTCTTAGGGGGGATCGGGTAAATATTATAAATGCTACGTTTGTTAAACCGGAGCAAATTGAAGCATTACCTGAAATACCAATCTGGAAACAGGATTGGGTTTTCGATATTGCAAAACAGGCTATTGGAGTTATTTTTGTGCTGTATCTGGTGTTTGGAATTTTGAGGCCGGTAATGAGGAAATTGGCAACGCATAGCACTGTCACAACGTCAGAAATTGAGCAGAATGATGAGGTTGATGAAGATCAGATAACTTTAAGTGATGATTCTCAAAAAAAATTATTAGCTTCACATGAAGAAAATCTTGGTATGGCGAAATCCATGGTGTCACAAGATCCTAAGTTAGTTGCTCAAGTCGTTAAAAACTGGGTGGCAAATGAATAATGAAACACTAAAAGGGTTGTAAAGTGGCAGATAAATCAGATGGTAATTCTGGCGTTGAACGTTCAGCTATTCTTTTAATGTCTCTTGGTGAAAATGATGCTGCTGAAGTTTTAAAACACATGTCCCCTAAAGAAGTTCAAAAATTAGGGGAGGCAATGACTTCGCTTAAAAAAATTAACAAAGAAGATGTGTCTGAAGTTTTGTCAGAATTTTGTGGAGAAATCGATTCACAAACTTCATTAGGAATTGGAAGTGAAGATTATCTTAAAAAGGTACTTATTGGTGCTTTGGGTGAAGATAAAGCCAATAATGTAATCGATAGGATTTTACTTGGGCGTCATTCCAAGGGCTTAGAAGCGTTAAAGTGGATGGATCCTCGAGCGGTAGCAGAAATTATTCGATTAGAACATCCTCAAATTATTTCAATAGTATTGTCTTATCTCGATAGCGATCAGGCAGCAGAAGTGTTAGCGGCACTACCAGAAAAAACACGGCCAGACATCTTAATGCGTATCGCGTCACTCGATGGTATTCAGCCAAATGCGATACACGAGCTTGATGATATTCTGGAAAAACAATTTTCAGGAAACACTGATAACGTTAAATCTTCCGGTGTTGGTGGATTAAAAACAGCGGCTAACATTCTCAATTTTATGGACAGCTCTAGTGAAGGAGCCATCATGGATCAAGTTCGGGAATCGGATGGTGAATTAAGTGAAAGTATTGAAGAGCTCATGTTTATTTTTGATAACCTGGTTGACGTAGAAGATCGTGGTATTCAATCGTTGTTACGTGAAATTTCTTCAGAAAATCTTGTGTTAGCTTTGAAAGGTTCTGATGACGGCGTAAAAGATAAAATTCTCAAAAATATGTCCAAACGTGCAGCTGAAATGCTGGTTGATGATTTAGAAACCAAAGGTCCTGTTAAACTCAGTGAAGTTGAATTGGCTCAAAAAGAAATTCTATCAATAGCGCGAAGAATGTCTGAATCAGGTGAAATATCGCTAGGTGGTAGTGGAGCGGAAGAATATGTCTGATGGAATTATTAAAAATAACCCTAAAAATTCTACACCCTATATATTAGAAGATATTTCAGTTAAAAAATCAACTGGGAAGAAGACAGCTTTTGATAATTCAACTAAAAAATTAACAGCAGCAGAAGTGGGTGATATTGAAGCGCAAGCCCGAAAGGAAGGCTATGAAATCGGTTTCAAAGAAGGTCATCGTGATGGTCTGATTACTGGAGAAGCCGATGTTAATGCCAGGATACGGAAATTTACCGCGTTAATTCAATCATTAAATAAACCACTTGAAGATTTGGATGATGAAGTGATTGAACAATTAGTTCAATTGTCAATAACGGTATCAAGACAAATTATACGAAGAGAATTAAAAATAGACCCCGGTCAGGTTATGGCTGTTGTGCGTGAATCGATGTCAATTTTGCCCGCGACTGCAAGAGATATCAAAATTTATTTACACCCGGAAGATGCAAAGTTAGTTCGTGAAATTCTCTCAGTTGATGAAGACGCTGATCGCCCCTGGAAAATAGTTGATGATCCGGTATTAACTCATGGCAGTTGTCGAATTCAATCAGAAAACTCGTTTATAGACGCCAGTGTTGAACAACGCTTAAATCAGGTTATATCGGATTTACTCGGTGATGAACGTGTTACTGATACTGATTCTTAAATGTTAGCGATAAATAATTGATATGCCAGATTCTGATTCAGCATTAAAAGAAATCAAAGATGAATGTAATCGTTCTAAAATTTGGAGTACACAATTATCTGAAATGTATGAGCGTGTAGAATCGTCCACCAAATTAGTCGTGGAAGGTAAACTAACACGAATGGTTGGCTTAACGCTCGAAGCGGTAGGTGTTCATGCAGCACTGGGTGCCAGGTGTATCGTTAAGAGTGGAGACAAAGATCCTATTGAAGTTGAAGTTGTTGGTTTTTCGGGTGAAAAACTCTATTTAATGCCGACCGGTGACATTCGCGGAATCGGTCCTAATGCCAGGGTAATACCAACGGGTAGTGTTTACGAAGCAGCCGTTGGTGATGAGCTTCTCGGTCGAGTCCTGGACGGTGAAGGAAACCCGCTTGATGGCTTACGGGTACCACGCACTACTCATCGATTACCATTAACCGGTAAACATATTAATCCATTATCACGTGATCCGATTAGCCAGCCTTTAGATGTTGGTGTTCGTTCTATTAATTCATTATTAACGGTTGGCCGAGGTCAACGTATGGGCTTGTTTGCCGGTAGTGGTGTTGGTAAAAGTATTTTGCTTGGTATGATGACGCATTTTACCACTGCTGATGTTATTGTTGTTGGCTTGATTGGTGAACGTGGACGGGAAGTGAAAGAGTTTGTCGATAATATTCTGGGTAAAGAAGGTCTGAAACGTTCCGTTGTCATAGCTGTGCCAGCTGATTATACACCGGTTATGCGATTACACGGTGCCTACTTAGCAACAAGTGTCGCGGAATATTTTCGGGATCAAGGTAAACAGGTTTTACTGTTAATGGATTCACTAACCCGGTTTGCACAAGCTCAACGTGAAGTTGCACTTGCAGTAGGCGAACCTCCCGCTACGAAAGGCTATCCACCTTCGGTATTTGCCCGTTTACCTCAATTAGTAGAGCGAGCCGGTAATGGTGATCGAGGTGGTGGTTCAATAACGGCTTTTTATACTGTGTTAACAGAAGGTGATGATAACCAGGACCCGATCGCTGATGCGGCACGTGCGATACTGGATGGTCATATTGTATTATCACGGGCACTTGCTGAAAGTGGCCATTTTCCTGCTATCGATGTTGAAGCTTCAATTAGTCGAACCATGACAGAAATTGTGTCTGATGAGCATTTGTCCATGGTCAGGACTATTCGGCATTACTATTCTATTTATCAACAAAATAAAGATTTAATCAGTGTTGGTGCCTATAGTATGGGTAGTGACCCGGAAATTGACCGCGCTATCCGGATTCATCCGTATATCAAGCAATTTTTAGAACAAGATATGAAACACGCAGTAAATTGGTCTGATAGTTATAAAGATCTGTGTGAATTAATTAATGCAGATTCGATGCAAGCACCATCACAGGAATTACAAAATACAGATTCAGTTAATTTAAGATAATGTTAATGATTGTAAAGGCGATTAGTTTTGAAAAAATCTAAACGATTTGAACCACTGGCTCGTATCGCCGCGAATAAAGAAATGCATTCAGCTAAAAAATTGGGTGATGCAAATAATAATCTTGCCCTGCAAAAAAAGAAACTGTCTGATTTAATTCAATACCGGGAAGAATACATTATATCCTTTAAACAACAAGGCGAAAAAGGCATGGATGGTGCACAGTTACAGACCTATCAAAAATTTCTGGTGAATATCGATAATGCAATAGCGCAACAAACAAATTTAATATCATCAGCAGAATCAACTTGTGATCAACAAAAATCATCCTGGCGACAACAACACACTAAAACAAAAATTATGGATAATGTTATTGATAATTATAAAAAAGATGAAGAGCATCATCAAAATAAACAAGAACAAAAAGAAAGTGATGAGCGCAACTCGAGAGCGCATTCCAATACTGATAAATAATATTTTAGCAGCAAAAAAACTGGCACACACATTGCAACAACCTCTCTATAAACAAAAACCACAGAATTTTTGGAGAGAGAAATGGCTGTGTCAACAATACCAATGCCTGTAAGTGGGGCTGAGAGTTCCAGTAAACTCTTGAATAGTAACAGTAATGCAGATAATACCGATGGTGGCTTAAGTTTTAATGCAACCATGAATGAGGCTGCCGCTAATTTTGATTTTGATGATCAACGTTATCGCTTACCGGATGGGCAGGTAATATCAGCGCAACAACTGCTTGAAATGCTTGAAAACGGCAATCCATTGCCGGCTATGAATCTGCCTTCTTTATCGGAATTACAAAACTATAAATTTCAGCAAGGGCTGGATAACCCTGATTTCAAACCGGTTATTAATGTCACAGCAGATGGCAAAACCATTCCAGGTGATGCTACAAATAAATTGATGAATGATAAATTTGCGTTAACACAACAACAATTTCCGGATTATAAAATCAATCAGGATCAGGTCTTTAAACTAAACCAATCAATAACTAATGCGCTTTCTTTAAAAGCCGGTGCGAGTGTACCGGAGCAATTTTTGGTGTCTTTGAATACGGTTACTGCCTCAGTAAATACTGATATGCCGGGTAATAATTTTAGTGCTGCATATGGTTATCAATTTTCCAGTGGCCCTGAAGGAACCACGGGTGTGATGTCAAACTCATTTTCTATTGCAACTCCAGTTCAGCATCCACAATGGAATCAATCACTTGGCCAAAGTGTTCAGTGGATGGTTAATAATAATATGCAACAAGCAGAGATTAAATTAAATCCACCGGATCTTGGTATGTTGGATATTCGGATTACAGTTACTAATGATCAGGCCACTGTACATTTTACTGCACAAAATTCAGCAGTACGCGATGCCTTGGAATCGGCACTGCCACGATTACGTGAAATGTTGGATGAGTCGGGTGTTTCCCTAGCTGATGTTAATGTTTCAGAACACTCACAGGAACAAACTCAAGAAGAACAAGACTCTAATAAAGCTGATAATTCTCAAACTAATGTTGTTGACGATAGCACGCAAGACAGTTTATCAGGTGACAGTCATAATAATATTAATCAAATGAATTTAGGCTTGTTAGATACTTATGCCTA
>JBGMRJ010000007.1:7156-18306 GCA_048061315.1 Gammaproteobacteria bacterium | reverse complement strand
ATCACCTTATTTAGTTAAATCAGTTCTAATATTAAATTTTAATTTGGCATTCCGTAAGAAACTGATTTGGCTAGCTATTTGTGATTTTCGATTAACACAAAAATTATTAACTTAATAACCCGGCAATTCATTAAAGCTCTTAAAAAACATGTCGATAAGAGTTTATGCAGTTTTGTCGCTTAAAATTCAACCGAGGTTAAAGTGAGTAATTCAGTAACGATACAATGTGAAGATGTTTTAAATATTGCGGGGGTCTCACTACTGCACCAGGACTTAAAAACTGCAATTAATGATGTTGATGAAATTATATTAAAAGCCGAAAACGTTGAACGTATTGATGCAGCAACATTACAGTTGTTTGCAGCATTATTTAATGACTCAGAAAAATTAGGTGTCGTCGTTCGATGGGATAATCCAAGTGAAGCGATAATTAATTCTGCCAGGACACTTGGTTTGTTAGAATTATTAAAGATTGAACATTAAGTGGAGATTGGAATAGTTTAATGGCCAGTAAAATATTAATAGTTGATGACTCGGTTTCCATGCGACAAATGGTGAGTTATACATTAAAAGAAAATGGGTTTGAAGTTACAGAAGCCGATAATGGTAAAAATGGATTGTCACAAGCTGCTTCAATAAATTTTGACTTAATTATATCGGATATCAATATGCCAGTTATGGATGGCATCGCAATGTTAAAAGAATTACGAGCAACAGATAAAAATAAATTCGTTCCGGTGCTACTTCTTACTACCGAGTCAGGTGCAGATAAAAAATCTGAAGGTAAAGCAGCAGGGGCGACAGGATGGTTAGTTAAACCATTTAACCCGGATACCCTGATAGCAACTGTAAAAAAAGTATTACATTAGCTTAGAAATAATAGAATAATTGGAGTTTTTATGGCAACAATTTTAGCAGTTGACGATTCAGCCTCAATACGACAAATGGTCAGTTTCACAATTAAAGAAGCTGGTTACGATGTGGTTGAAGCAAATGACGGAGTAGATGCATTAACAAAAGCGAAAACACAAAAATTTGATTTGGTTATTACCGACGTTAATATGCCAAAAATGGATGGTATTAGTTTGATTAAAGAACTACGCGCATTAGCAAATTATAAGTTTACTCCCTTGTTGATGTTAACCACTGAGAGTGGACCAGAGAAAAAACAGGAAGGTAAATCCGCCGGTGCTACAGGTTGGATTGTGAAACCGTTTAATCCTGAACAATTATTAATAACAATTAAAAAAGTATTGGGTTGAATAGAAGGTATTATTTATGACTTTTGATATGTCTCAATTTTTAGAAACCTTTTATGAAGAAAGTTTTGAAGGTTTACAGATAATGGAAAATGAGCTGTTAAATCTTGATGTTGGTGCTGCTGATGCAGAAACAATTAATACTATTTTTAGAGCAGCACATTCAATAAAAGGGGGTAGTGGAACCTTTGGTTTAAATGCAGTTGCCGATTTCACTCATGTGATGGAAACCTTGTTGGATGAAATGCGTGATGGTCGACGTAGTGTTACCCAGGAAGCTGTTGATATCTTATTGGCATCAGTTGATGTGTTAACTAACATGCTTGAAGCCTTAAAAGATGGTAATGATCTGGATCATGATAAAATATCATCAACTCACGAAAATTTAGAAAAATTGTTACACGGCAAATCAGCCGGTGCAGATAAAAGTTCGACTACAACAACTCACAATAATATACCCGAAACTATTTCTGAGACTTCAACAGACGATTGGAATATTCACTTTAAACCACATGAAAATATGCTACAAACGGGTAATGACCCTGTTCGTATTTTATCCGAGCTTGAAAATTTGGGTGATTATAACGTTACAGTTAGTTTATCCACCTTACCGGAATTTAATGAATTAAATCCAGAAAATAGTTATTTAGCCTGGGATGTAGAACTAGCAGGAACAGTTAAAGAGGCAGAAATTAAAGAAACCTTTGACTGGGTTGAAGATGAATGTGACCTCAAACTATCAAAAAAATCAGCACCTGAAGTAAATGATAATACATCTGACGAAGATAATGCTTCAACGGTAGAACGTCGTAAATCAACCGATCGGCGTAGTGGTGATCGCCGTGTTAGTAAACCAAAAGAATCAGCGTCCATAAGGGTGAATATAGATAAAGTTGATGATTTAATTAATATGGTGGGTGAGTTAGTAATAACTCAGTCAATGCTGAGTCAGCTGGGTGATGCTGAATCATTTGATCAGCAGCATATTGAGCGTCTACGCGATGGTTTAGTTCAACTGGAGCAGCATACCCGTGAAATGCAAGAAAGTGTTATGCGTATCCGGATGTTACCCATTAGTTTTGCTTTTCAACGTTTTCCCCGTTTGGTACACGATCTTAGTCAACAATTTGGTAAGCACATAGAACTCAAGTTAACCGGTGAATCGACTGAGCTTGATAAAACGGTGATGGAAAAAATTGGAGACCCATTGGTGCATTTAATTCGAAATTCACTTGATCATGGCATCGAGTCTCCTGAGCAACGTTTAACTTCAGGTAAACCGGAAACTGGAATTATTGAGCTTAATGCATTCCATCAGGGTGGTAACATCGTAATTGAAATTATCGATGATGGTGCAGGTTTGAATAAAGATAAAATTTTCAGCAAGGCATTAGAAAAAGGAATAATTAAACAAGGAGAGAATTTACCTGATGAACAAATCTATGACTTAATTTTTAGACCGGGATTTTCTACTGCTGATGTTGTAACCGATGTTTCCGGCCGAGGTGTTGGCATGGATGTGGTACGACGTAATATTCGTTCCTTAGGTGGAACTATCGAAGTTGACTCTAATCCTGGTGTTGGCAGTAAATTTACAATTCGGCTCCCATTAACTTTAGCCATTCTCGATGGTCAGTTAGTTAAGGTTGGAAATGAAACCTATATTGTACCGTTAATTTCAATTATTGAGTCATTGCAGATTAAACCGGAAAATATTAGTGGTGTAACCGGTGCAGCTGAAGTGTATAAACTTCGTGATGATTACATTCCCATTGTAAGATTGTATCAAATGTTTGATATTGTACCAATTAATCGCAATATCAAAGAAGGTCTGTTAGTTGTTGTCGAAGCTGAAGGTAAAAAAATTGCAATTTTAGTTGATGATCTTTTAGGCCAGCAACAAGTGGTTATTAAAAGTCTGGAAACCAATTTTAGAAAAGTAAACGGTTTATCCGGGGCAACTATACTGGGTGATGGTACTGTTGCATTAATTATTGATATCACTGGCCTTATGGCTATTTATCAAGAAAATAGAATTAAACCGGATTTAAAAATAATCGATGGTGGCATCGCCGCCGCGTGAGGATAGAGATATGGCAGAAGCAGCACAAACAGATTTAACTGGTGTCGATGAAAGTGAAAAGCGTGAGTTCCTTACATTTATGTTGGCCGGTGAGGAATACGGTGTAGACATACTACGAGTGCAGGAAATTAAAGGCTGGGACGAAGTAACCAATATACCCAATACACCGGAATACATTCGAGGGGTTATTAATTTACGTGGAACTATTGTTCCCATTATTGATATGAGATTACGATTTCAACTTGAAAGCAAGGAATATGATGCAACCACTGTGGTTGTAGTGCTGCGAGTTAAAAACGAAAATGGTAAAGATCGTACTATGGGTGTTGTCGTTGATGGTGTATCGGATGTCTATAATGTTCCGCTAAGAGACATTAAACCATCACCTGATTTTGGAATGGCTGTTGATACAGAATTTGTTAATGGCCTCGCGACTGTTGAAGACAAAATGGTGATAGTTTTGAATATAGATCACATGCTGAATGCCGCAGAGCTGGCTGCAGTCGATACTCTAGTGGATGAGGACTAATTGATCGAATGCGGGTTATTGCGGTAATGAATCAAAAAGGCGGTGTCGGTAAAACGACAACTACAATGAATTTGGCACATGCATTAGCACGGATGAACAAAGAAGTTTTAGCCATTGATATGGATCCACAAGCACATTTAACTGCCGGACTTGGAGAACTGCAACATTTGCAATCCGGAATTGATGAGGTTTTAATTGATGGTCAATCGATTGAAAGCGTGGTTCATAAAACACGTGATCATTTAGAATTATTACCTGCCGGTGAGCATTTAGGTGAGCTGGAACATTCAACCGAAGGCGGTGCGAAACGTGGCTATAAATTGAATCAAGCAATTAATGATCAAGTTACTGATAAAGATTTTGTATTGATTGATTGTCCGCCATCATCAGGAATTTTAGGAATGAATGCGTTATTAGCAGCAAATGAAATATTAATTCCAGTCTCAGGTGATTTTTTTGCCTTACAAGGGTTATCGCGCCTGATTACTATTTTTAAGCATATTGAAGATAGCTTGCATAAAGAAACACGTAAATGGGTGGTTTTAACCCGCTTTCATGAACGTCGAAAACTAGCGCAGGAAGTGCGTGAAAAAATTGTAGGTTATTTCCCGAATAATGTTTTATCGACACACATTCGGGAAACAGTCGCTTTGGCTGAAAGTCCCGGATTTGGGCAAAGTATTTTTGAATATCAGGCTTCAAGTAATGGTGCTAAAGATTATAAGGCACTAGCAGAGGATATGGTTAACGAAAATATACTGAATTAATTAAAGTTATTTAATTAGTAGTCGAGTTATAAATAAGGTTTAAAGATGGTCGACAGTAGCAAGGTAGAACAAGTGATAGAGAATGTAACAGTTCAGAAAAAATTTGATAGCAATGTTTGTCCCTTATCAGACAATTATTTTACAAAATGTCCGGTAATGCGTACTTATTATTATTTGATTGAAGATTTTTTTGCATCATGGAGTTGGTCAGGTTAATTACTGGCAATTTCAGGAAAAATAAAAATTAATTTAAATAGGGTAGCAATGTGGCACCGAAGAAGCCAAAAAAATTAGGGTTTGATCCATTATCGTGGATGAATGAGCATGCTGGTGATGAATCGGAAATGACTGCACCTGCTAAACCGAAATCAAAAAAGTCATCCAAAACTGTAAAATCGACCAAATCAAATAGCAATAAAGACATTAAAAATGCTCATCCCCTGGGATTAAATGTAGCTGTTTTAGAAACCAGTTTTTCTGCAATTGCACCACAGGCAGCCCGACTAGTTGAAATATTTTATAATAAATTATTTTCTGCCTATCCTAACGTTAAACCCTTGTTCGCAAACACCACACAAAAAGAACAGGAAAAGAAATTACTGGGTTCATTAAAAGTTGTTGTTCAAAATCTTAATAATGTTGAGGTTTTAGTTGATGTGCTGGGAACTTTGGGTAAGCAACATCAGGCCTTTGGAGCACATCTGGATCACTATCCTGTGGTTCGCGATACTTTATTATCTGCAATGCAAGATGTAGCCGGTGATGCCTGGACTCAGGAAGTTTACACTGCCTGGTTTGATGCCTTGAATGTCGTTGCCAAGCTTATGACCGATGCTTATTCAGAGGACGTTTCTGATTTTGAATCTGTGCAAGTTACACAGGATGATTATGTATCACCACTAGGACTTGATGTTGTAACGCTGGAAACCAGTTTTGAGTTATTGGCTTCTAATGGTGAAAATTTAGTAAAACGTTTTTACGAAGAATTATTTAATCGCTATCCTGAAGTAATACCACTGTTTAACAACACCACCCCGGATAAGCAGCAGGCTAAACTACTGGGCTCACTCCAGTTAGTTGTCGAAAATTTACGTGATCCAGAGTTATTAGCAACCGTACTAACCGAGATGGGTGTACGGCATCAGGCTTATGGTGCTGAACCAGCACATTATCAAGCAGTTAATTCCACGCTGTTAGATGTTATGCAGGAACTTGCTGGTTCAGCATGGACAAATAAAATTCAATCTGCGTGGACGCAGGCACTTAATTTAATTGCAAAGGTCATGACCGATGCTTACAGCACAACAGAGGATAAGACAATGTCTACAAATGTTACCGATATGAGTTCTGGTTTATCAAGTGATGAGCGAGCTGAATTAACCAGAATGCAGTCTGCCGTTGGTGGCGCAATGACTGCAATAATGATGATTGATCGGGATTTTAATATAACCTTTGCCAATCAATCAACGATAGATATGTTAACGGAACACGAGTCGACTATTGCAGCGGTATTTCCAGGCTTCAGAGCCAGTGGCATTATGGGAGCTAACATTGACCAGTTTCATAAAAATCCAGCACATCAGCGTCATTTATTAAGTGACCCTAAAAATTTACCTTTTAGTACTAATATTGAAGTTGGTCCTTTAAAATTTAAACTCAATGTTACCGCAATGATTGATGATGCGGGTGCCTATATCGGCAATACACTTGAATGGTCTGATATAACCGAAACACTCGCGAAAGAAGATCAGGCTGTTAAATTACAAGGATCAATGGACGCTTCTATGCAAGCTACCATGATGGTTGATCGGGATTTGATCGTTACCTATGCAAACAAAGCAACCATGGATTTATTGTCAGGTCATCAAACGGTATTGGCAGCTGTATTTCCTGGTTTTGATGCTACAAAAATAATTGGTAGTTGTATTGATGCATTTCATAAAGATCCTGCTATGCAGCGCCGTATTCTAAGTGACCCGGCTAATTTACCTCATCAAGCTGATATACAGGTAGGGTCTCTGACATTTGCTTTGAATGTTACCGCAATCATGGATACTCAAGGCAATTATGTTGGTAATAGTCTGGAATGGTCTGATGTGACAGAGCAGCGTAATAAAGAAATAGAAGTTGCGCGTTTACAATCAGCAGTTGACGGCGCTGAAGCCAATTTAATGATTTGTGATACTGATTTGAATATTACCTATGCCAATCCAGCTGTTATCGAAATGCTGGCTAATCGTGCCGATAAACTGCGAACAACATTTCCTGGTTTTGATGCACGTAATTTAGTTGGACAAAATATTGATCAATTCCATCGCAATCCATCACATCAACGTCGTCTATTAGGCGATATTAATAGCTTACCGGCTAAAGCTGAAATAAACCTCGGTGAGATTGAATTTTCAGTAAATGCCACTGCCATTACTGATGCTAATGGTATCCTTATGGGGAACATGGTTGAGTGGCGTGATATTACTGAACAAAAAGATGCTGAGAGACAAATTCAATCTTTAATCGACTCTGCTGTAGAAGGTGACTTAGATGCCCGAATCGATGCCAGTAAATATCAGGGTTTCATGCAAGGTCTTGCTGAGGGTATTAATGAGCTAATGGAAGCTGTGGTTGTACCACTGCGTGAAGGTCAAAGAGTGATTAAAGGTTTGGCTGATGGTGATTTAACGCAATCAATGGAAGGTGACTTCAAAGGTGAATTTGGTGATTTACGGGATGGCATGAATACCTCGGTATCAAATTTATTAAACATGGTTAATCAGATTCGCGAGTCTGCAGATAGCATTGCAACTTCTTCAAATGAAATTGCAGAAGGTAATACTAATTTAAGTCAACGAACTGAAGAACAGGCATCCAGTCTGGAAGAAACGGCTTCGAGTATGGAAGAAATGACTTCAACCGTAAAACAAAATGCCGATAACGCCAGGCAAGCTAATCAACTGGCATTAGCAGCATCGACGCAGGCTGAATCTGGTGGCGAAGTCGTCAACAAAGCAGTGACTGCGATGTCAGAGATTAATAGTAGTAGTAAAAAAATTGCTGATATTATTGGCGTGATTGATGAAATTGCATTCCAAACGAATTTATTAGCATTAAATGCAGCTGTTGAAGCAGCCAGAGCGGGTGAACAAGGTCGTGGATTTGCTGTTGTTGCAGGTGAAGTGCGTAATTTAGCACAACGCTCAGCCGGTGCCGCAAAAGAAATTAAGGGTTTAATTAACGACAGTGTTGAAAAAGTGGATGATGGTTCACGTTTAGTCGATGAGACCGGAAAAACTCTGGAAGAAATTGTGAATGCTGTTAAGAAAGTCAGCGATATCATTTCTGAAATTGCTGCAGCAAGTCAGGAGCAATCATCGGGCATTGAAGAGGTAAATCGAGCCATTACCCAAATGGATGAAATGACACAACAAAATGCCGCCCTGGTTGAAGAGGCAGCTGCTGCAGGTGAAGCCATGAGTGAACAGGCTGGAAGCATGAATGAATTAATGGATTTCTTTGAGGTTGGCGATGCACAATCACAACAACCGGCAGTTACAGCAGAAGTTAGACCTGCAGCCCCCCGTCAACGTGCGGCGGCACCACGAACTTCAACTCGAGCACCAGCAAGAAAACGTTCTGCTGCTAAAGATGAAGGTGACGAGTGGGAGGATTTCTAATTGCAGCCAGCACGAGTAATAGGCGATAAAAAACAACGAGAATTTCAATTTACCGATAAGGATTTCAATTATATTCGACAGCTGGTTTCTGATAATACCGGAATTGTTTTATCAGAAGCCAAGCGTGACATGGTCTATGGGCGTTTGTCACGACGAATTCGTGAATTAAGACTCTCCAGTTATAAAGCCTATTGTGATCGATTAAAAAATGGTGATGAAGAAGAATTAATTGCATTTACCAATGCCTTAACGACAAATCTAACCTCTTTTTTTCGTGAACCGCATCATTTCGATTTTCTAAAAAATAAATTATTACCTGAGTTAAAAAATTCCAAAGCTGACCGAAAACTACGGATTTGGTCTGCAGGTTGTTCTTCAGGTGAAGAACCCTATTCAATCGCAATGGTAGTCCATGAAGTGTTTGCTACAGTAATAGATAGTTGGGATATTAAAATCCTGGCGACTGATTTAGACAGCAATATGGTACAAAAAGCCGCTAATGGAATTTACACTGAAGAACGGGTAACCGGATTGGAAAAAAACCGTTTAAACAAATACGTTAAGAGTGGATCCGGTGATAATGTTGGTATGGTCAAGATGTCTCCCAAATTGCAAAAATTAATAACGTTTAAAGAATTAAATTTAATGCACGAATGGCCAATGACAGGACCATTTGATTTTATGTTTTGCCGGAATGTGGTTATCTATTTTGATAAGCCGACTCAAAAAATATTATTTGATCGCTATGCGGATTTGTTAGCCCCAAAAGCACACTTGTTTATTGGCCATTCAGAATCGTTGCATAATGTTACAACGCGATTTAATTTGTTAGGTAAAACAATTTATCAAAAAATGAATTAGATAATAGTAGGTATGGAGAATATCGAATCGCTTCTATAAGCCAGTTTAAAAAAGAACGAAATGAAAACGTACCAAAATGCATAAAGGGGTTTGAACATATAAACCGGTTTTGGGATGGGATGCATAATGTTTTTTCAGCAAAAATTCTACCAGGAGAATTTTATGTGTCAACACAGGGTGAAATGATATCGACAGTATTGGGATCTTGCGTATCGGCTTGTATTCGAGACCCTATAATGGGTGTTGGTGGAATGAATCATTTTATGTTACCTGCAACAAAAGAGAATATAGCGAATATCACTAATATTAATGATGCAGCGCGTTATGGTAATTTTGCAATGGAAGAAATGATTAATGTTATATTAAAAGCCGGTGGTAAAAAAGAAAACCTCGAGGTCAAATTATTTGGCGGCGGTAAAGTATTACCAGGTATGAATACATTGGATATTGGCGCGAAAAATATCTCGTTTGTTCGCGGGTATGTCGCATTAGAAGATTTGAACGTGGTTTCCAGTGATTTAGGAGATATTTATCCGCGTAAAGTTTTATTTTTTGCCGATTCTGGAAAAGTCAAAATGAAGAAACTAAAAACGGTTC
The DNA here is from genome assembly GCA_048061315.1 of Gammaproteobacteria bacterium. GTDB lineage: Bacteria > Pseudomonadota > Gammaproteobacteria > UBA6429 > Thiohalophilaceae > CAYQUC01. Next base: position 8,539 of record JBGMRJ010000007.1, on the reverse strand, counting down.
ATAATAAAACCATTGCAGCACGTGAAGAGAGCTATAAACAAAAAATTGAACAAAAACCAGTTTCAGGTGATATTGAATTATTTTAATAATTTAATTTAAAAATATGAATAAAATAAAAGTTTTAATTGTTGATGATTCTGCTCTGGTTAGGCAAATTTTAACCGAGATAATGTCGTCGGATAAAGAAATAGAAATAGTCGGGATTGCTCAAGACCCATTAATTGCTCGAGAGAAAATCAAACAACTTAAACCTGATGTTATAACCCTTGATGTCGAAATGCCTAAAATGGATGGTGTCACATTTTTAAAAAATTTAATGCGCCTGCATCCTTTACCGGTGGTAATGATTTCTTCACTAACTGAAAAAGGTGCAGATATTACCCTGGAAGCATTAGAAATTGGTGCAGTTGATTTTATTGCAAAACCTAAAATTGATGTTAAAGATGGTTTAGAAGATTATGCCAATGAGATTATCTCAAAAGTTAAAATGGCTGCGCAAACAAGAGTTCGTAAAAACGCCAGTAGTAAAACCAATCCAGTTAGTATGGCTGTTGCGCCAAAGTTATCTGCAGATGCGGTGTTAGGCAAAGTACACGATGCTAAAAAATTTAAAACCACTGAAAAAATTCTTGCCATTGGTGCCTCCACTGGTGGTACTGAAGCCATTAAAGAAGTGTTAATGCAGTTGCCAGCAGATGCACCGGGAACGGTTATTAGCCAGCATATACCGGAAGCATTTAGTGGGCCATTTGCGTTACGCATGGATAAAAATTCTGCCATGACTGTGTGTGAGGCTAGTGATGGACAACAAATTTTGCCAGGGCATGTTTATATTGCACCGGGTAGTCATCACTTGATTGTTGAACGAAGTGGTGCGCAATACATTTGCCGTTTAAACGATGGTCCACCAGTAAATCGCCATAAACCCAGTGTTGATGTGATGTTTCGATCGGTTGCACAAAATGCTGGCCCTAATGCTATTGGTGTGGTGCTAACCGGAATGGGTGATGATGGTGCCAAAGGATTAAAAGAGATGCTTGAAGCAGGATCACCAACGATGGTGCAGGATGAAAAAACCAGTGTTGTTTGGGGGATGCCGGGTGAAGCCTATAAAATTGGTGCGGCTCAGGAAGTTCTTCCATTAAATGATATCGCAAAAAACATAATTAAAAAATCCAGATAAAATTATTTCTACGTCATTTTTTTGTCTATTTCGATTTAATGATTAACTACCGTTTATAACACTCTGTATTCTTTTGGATCTTTCTTAATCTAGGTAGTGTTCTGTGATGCAGTACATTTTTGTGTATCACTAAAGAATTAGCCTATTTTTGCCGACATAGTGACCACAGGGGAAAGGTGATTTACGCATTAACAACATAT
>JBGMRJ010000007.1:0-7056 GCA_048061315.1 Gammaproteobacteria bacterium | reverse complement strand
TCCCCGTAACTCAATGAGTTTGCAGGAATTATTACGTGAAGTCACAAAAACAAAAATACAGCAATTCACATCTGGTTATTAATAATGCATTGGTAGAAAAACACGCGCCTTTAGTAAAGCGAATAGCGTATCATTTGTCTGCTCGATTACCGCCTAGTGTTGTAGTTGATGACTTGATTCAAGCAGGAATGATGGGGTTATTAGACTCGGCCCGTAATTACGATGTTACACAAGGTGCCAGTTTTGAAACTTATGCAACGATTCGAGTTCGTGGCTCAATGTTGGATGAATTACGGCGTAATGACTGGGCACCAAAATCAGTGCACAAAAAAGCACGCGATTTGGCAAAAGCCATGCAAGTGATAGAGTCGTCTACGGGACGAGATGCACGTGATCATGAAATTGCAAAGATGATGGACATCACAATTCAGGACTATCACCAGATATTACAAGATGCGAACACCTGCCGTGTACTAAACTTTGATGAGTTTGGCCTTTCTGATGAATTTTCAAACATGACTGAGGACACTAAAAACCGTGGCCCGATGGAAGGATTACAAAATGAAGAATTACAAACCGTTTTGGCGGATGCAATTACCACATTACCAGAACGGGAACGATTAATTATCAGCCTGTATTATGATGTAGAACTAAACTTGCGAGAGGTTGGTACTATTCTTGGAGTCAGTGAATCACGTGTCAGCCAGTTGCTAAGTCAATCTCATTTGCGTTTGCGAGCACGGTTGAGTGAATTACTTGATGTACCGCTTGGTACATAAAATAGACAATCCCCAAGATGCAAGTGATATATTCACATTTATTGTGATGGATTAGCTAGTAATTATAGTGATCTTGGCTAAAGTTATTTAGGGTTAACAGGCGACTGATTTTAGTCTGTTAAGATAAGGAGAAAAACATGCAGTTTCCAGATATATTTTTATTGTTTCCGAGTGTGGGTTTAAGCATACTGTTTTGGGTAGTCATTATTCCAATTGCACTTTATCTAGCACGAACACCGGCTCACCGGGCAATATTGGCTTTTAGTCGGGTAGTCCATTTTTCAATGCGCCTGGCATCGCATTCTGTATTAATCGCAGAAGCAAAATTAGTGGCACGAAATAAAGAAGTGTTATTGGCCGCCGGGCGAGAAAATTCAGAACGTATTATTGAACGTGAGTTTGATCGCATTGATGCGACTGTTCGTAAAGATTTAGCAGAATACCCATCACTTCATCGAAGACTCTCTGAAGACATAACAAAGATAGATGAAGATTATTCTCAAAGCACCGAAGTGCCACCTGAACCACCGGGTTGGGTGAAAGCGGTTGAGGCGGTAGCAAAGATTCCTGTTTCAAAAGGTGATCCTACTGTTGGAAATATTCTGGAAGACATTCATCATTCATTAAAAAAAGCCAGCACGCATGCGCTTGAAGAATATCGACGCTCGAGTCATAAACGACATGGTTTGCTTAATAAAATGATGCCGCATTGGCGAAAATTATTATCAGTATTAACAAAAGTTGATAAGAATGTGAATAGCCTACTTGAGCGCTCTCAGGTTATTGATCGTCGAATGGATGATTATGAACATATTATTAAACAATCAGATCGTGCAGTACGAATGGAATCATCCTCATCGTTGACTCAATTTTTTATATCGGCGTTTGTATTAACCATTGCGGTTGGTGGTGCAATGATTAATTTTAATTTAATTGCTTTACCCATGTCCGAAATGGTAGGTGCAAAAAGTCAGATATTGGGGTTTCCGATGTCTGAAGTGGCAGCATTAGTAATTATTTTAGTAGAAATTTCGCTTGGTATTTTTATGATGGAGTCAATGCGAATTACTCGTTTATTTCCTGTTATTGGAGCATTAAACGATAAGCTAAGAGTTAAAATGATTTGGGTAACGTTTGGGTTCCTGTTGGCGCTGGCATCGGTCGAAGCTGGTTTAGCCTATATGCGTGAAATATTATCTGAACAAAATTCTGCCGTGACCGCATCCCTTATTGCAAATCAGGGAGAAGTGATAGTTGATAATTCATTACGCTGGATTACAACAGCAGCACAAATGGGGCTTGGTTTTATTTTACCATTTGCTCTGGTTCTTGTTGCTATTCCCTTTGAATCTTTTGTGCATTCATTTCGTACAGTATTAGGTGTGTTGTCAGTTGCAAGTTTACGTGTATTAGCATTGGTGTTACGCTTTATCGGAACTGTTTCGCGGTATTTTGGAAGTAGTTTAATTCATGGTTATGATCTCATTATTTTTATTCCATTATGGATTGAGAAAATAATTCGTGAACGCGGTGATTCAGAAACCGCATCAATATAATAATGATAGGGGAAGGAAATGAAAAATAAAATTATTTCAGTATTAAGTTTATTGTTTGTGGTACTGGTAATAAATGCCTGTGACAGCAAAAAGGTATCGCTGGATCAGGGGGTTTATATGTTGCTGGATACTTCAGGAACCTATACAAAAGAATTAAAGCAGGCACAAAGGATCATTAATTTTACCCTGGCTCAATTAAAACCTGGTGATACTTTTGCTGTTGCACGAATTGATACCGGTAGCTTTAGCGAAAAAGATATCATTCATAAACAAACTTTTGATGGCCGCCCGAGCATGGCTAATCAACAAAAGCGAGTTTTTCGTCAGGTGATTGACACGTTTATTAAAGAAGTAAAACCCAGTGCTTATACTGATATTACCGGTGGCATGTTACAAGGGATTGAATTTCTCAATGAAGCAAAGCCCGGTACTAAAACTATTCTTATTTTCTCGGACTTAAAAGAAGAACTACAAAAAGGTTATAAACGTGATATCCCATTGAGCTTAAATGGCTATATTGTAATCGCTGTAAATGTAACCAAATTACGTTCTGACAATATCGACCCGAGAGAATACCTCGATCGCATGGAAAGCTGGCGCATTAAAGTCGAAGAGGGTGGCGGTGAATGGCGTGTAATCAATGATTTAGAGCGTTTAGAGCCTATATTCAAGAAATAACTGTCTTGCTACTTTCCCCCTAATACACGCTGTGGAGCGATTTGTGCCAACATCATTTAGTGTTGGGACAAATCGTCAAACAATGTTTAAATACATTATATCTATTTGTTTTTTATCACATAGATTATATTTAAGATGGCTGTTAATAAGCCGATAACACTATCAGAGTGTATATATTATGGGAATTAAATGAGTCATACAATTGCTGAATTACGATCATTAAATCCGATGTGGGTTTATGAGCATAACTATGTCACATTGTTAGAGCTGTTCCCATTTCTAAAACATGATCAACGCGATGAAGTATATTATATTAACGAAGACTCTGAACTAAAAATACACATTTTAGAACGGTGTAAATTTACTAATATAATACAAATTGAATTAAATTACTTAAACGACACTGAACGTCAGAAATTAGTAACCGACGTTAAATTTATGTGTCGAGTTTATTATGATGCTAATCTGGTAGAAGTTATTTCGTATCAGAATTTAGCCAGATTACTTCCAGAATATACATTCCCGAATAAACAAATGTGTCAACCGGATGAAAAGCAACAAGCAAATTTATTGTTCTATGATTGGTTGGCAAGCATTATAGCCGGACGATATCGAGCGAAGGAGCAGGTCGATTGTTCTAATGCATAAAACGAGTTAAATATTTAATTTCGTTTATGCCTAAAGGTTTATTATTTTGTTTTACTATCACTATAAACTGAATGGTCTAATTAAAACGGGTACTTACCTTTTTATATTTGTTTTAATGTTTTCAGTTTTTCCCCTGGCATACGCACTTGAAAAAAATAGTGCCATAAATGCAACCAAGCAAGGCAATTATACGCTGGCATTAAATCTATGGACGCAACTAGCAAAACAAGGTGATTCAGTTGCTCAGTATAACCTGGGCGTTTTTTATTCCAAAGGGCTGGGTACTAAAGCGAATAATTACGAAGCTAACAGATGGTTTCGTGTTGCATCGCAGTCTGGGTTAGTACAAGCCTACAATCGTTTAAAAACAAAAGGGATTAAACCTTCAGGTTTAATTGCTATTAGTACCGTTGTAACCCCCGAACATTGGGTTACTGAGCTTGAGCCATCGCGTTACACTTTACAGTTAGCCAGCAGTAAAAATAAAAAATTAATTGAAAAATATTATCTTGATAATAATTTGCAAGACAAGGCCGGATACTATACCAGTATGCGGCAAGGTGAAAAATGGTATGCGCTGGTGTTTGGCTCATACACTACAGTTTCGGAAGCTAAAATAGCGTTTAAAGATATCCCTGCAGATTTACGTAAATGGTCACCCTGGGTTAGAAAAATAAAAGACATTCATAGTATTACTGCCAAATAATTTCTACTGCCCGTCGTCTTTAGCCCGATAATTAGATTGTTGTAACATCGGTAAATGATGTAGCAACCAGAAAACTGCAGCAACCCATACACCACCAATGATAGTTGCAAACGACCACATCACCGGTCCAACTAATATAGTAGCCCCTCGAGACTGTAATAATCTACCAGCATCTTTAGCGACTGCCGCAGCAAATGCAAAGTGCACGATAGCCATCAATATGTAATACATGGTTACCATGTTCTCAAAATCAAAATTTTTAAATAAAGTAGTAGCTTCCATTAAATTTTCCTCATTTTAGATAATAGCTAATATCAGGGTAATAATAATACGGATTTAATTTAAAATGCTCTATCGATTGTGGCTGGAATTAAAGCAGTTAAAGCGAAATAGGTAGGATAAGGAGGTTAGATTGAAGTATTCCATCGAAACATTCAAAAATGTTTCGATGGAAACCGAGAAGATGGCTAAATGAACTTATCTTCTTTCAGCTTTTTAATAATGATTTCTGATAAAGATGCAATTTCTTTATTGATTTTATCGGGTTGAAACGTTTCAGTTGTTAATGCCCAAATTAATTTTGCACCACTGGTTTCATACAAGTTAAATTCAAGCGACACAATAGTATCTTGAACGGTATAGCCTGGGTCTCGGTAATATGAGCTGGCATATCCAGAATAACCGTACATTGAATAATAATTTGAAGGGTAGCCAGAAGGAACATAGCGGGTTTCTTTATCAACTGAAATAACCCGAGCGACAAAGACCATGTCATAATTTTCTTTCTTTACAATTGGTGCAAGTGTTTTTTTGTTAATTTTATTGACTTCTGGGAAGAATTTAACGGATATATCAGCTTTTACACCCGCTTTTATTAAATCTTTAGTAAGTGTATCTTCAAAAATTCGTCGGCTAGCTTCTTTTTTTGCAAAAGCCACAACCAGGATATGTTTAGCGGGTTTATTATAACTTGCATCTTTCCATGAACCGGTTACAGACGTAGAAGCACATGATGCTAATAGTAACAAGAGGGATAAAATGCCGATTTTTTGTAGAAAATTAATGTGTTTCATAATGTGCTCTGTGCTCCGTGCTAATTCGATTATTATTAGTCATTTGAGACTATTTTACGGATTTTAGTGAAAATTACCACTAATAGTCTTACTATAAACAACGATTTAATGGTATCCAGCTCACAATAATTAAATACAAGACTATTCTAAGAATGACAGGTAATTACTATGGCGGTTATTCAGTTTATTAAACTATTTGTTATTAGTTCCAGCAGACAATTAATACGTGCTGTAATATATTTTTTAACAGGTGGATTAGTCGTATTAGTTATATTTACCGTGTTATATCTCAACAACCGGCCTGATTTAAAAGTATGGCATACAGCAATACTGGATGAAGAATTTACTGTCAATAGCAATATTAAGAATTTCTCCGAATACCTTGCACTTGAGAAACGTCTTTTCAAACAACTTGAGAAACGTGTTTATTCTAAAATCTCCATAAAAGATAAAACACAACTTAACCGTTTTAATCACGCCAGTATTGCCGACCCTCAACAATGGCCTTTTAATTGGAATCAGAGTTTCGAACTTTCCGTCAGTAAGCCAAAAATTGGTGTGCTATTAATTCATGGTATGTCAGATTCACCCTATAGTTTGCACAGAATTGGACAACAATTACAGTCTGATGGAGCCTGGGTAACGGGGTTGCGAATTCCTGGTCATGGAACTGCACCGGCAGGCTTGGTTGATGTTAGCTGGCAAGACATGGCAGCTGCGGTCAAACTTGCTGTGAAACACCTGCGCCAACAAATAGGGGATAAACCGTTATACATTATTGGGTACTCCAATGGTGGAGCGTTGGCACTTAATTATACTTTGAACTCTCTACAAGATGATGCATTACCGAAAGTTCAAGGTTTGGTTCTAATTTCACCTGAAATCGGTATTACTAAACTCGCTATGCTGGCAATTTGGCAAGAACGGCTTGGGCACTTGCTGGGATTGGAAAAGTTGCAATGGAATTCAATATTACCTGAATACGATAGTTTTAAATATAATTCATTTTCGATAAACGCCGGAAATCAGGCTTATGAACTCACTGAGGTTAACCAACAGTTAATAACAAAACTGGATAAAAGCGGTGCTTTGAAACGAATCCCCCGCATTCTTGCATTTCAATCGGTTGTTGATGCCACAGTAATTACTCAAGACCTGGTTGACAAATTATTCGATCGACTCCCACCATCAAACCATGAACTCGTTATGTTTGATATTAACCGTTTATCGAATATTGAGCCGATATTAATTCATAATCCAACGGAATGGATCAATAGCATCCTGTTAAGAAAAAAACATGATTATAAAATTAATTTGATTACGAATAAAAATAAAAATAGTAAACAGGTTGTCGCTCGAATGTATCAACCGGGTAAAAGTGAGATTGTCGATTGTCCTATTAAAAGCGAATGGCCTAACAATTTGTATTCGTTATCACACCTTGCGCTGGCAATACCGCGAGACGATCCTTTATATGGTGGAATAAAAAATACTAAAAAGCGGGTTTTAAATTTAGGGCAAATTACACTGCGTGGAGAACGTGGCGTATTACGAATAAGAGCAGCAGATATACTGCGTTTAAGATGGAATCCGTTTTATAATTATCTGGAGTTACG
>JBGMRJ010000006.1:0-53874 GCA_048061315.1 Gammaproteobacteria bacterium | reverse complement strand
TTATTAATCCTGAGATTAAAGCTAGTTTATTAAAGTGACGATATCCTTGTAGAAAATAATTTATTACTTCTTGTATTAGCAGTTACTTATGAGTTGCTGAGGAAGATTGTTGAATACTCTATTCATAATAATTCACAAAGTGATTATAGCATTGTTAGTACTATCACTTTTGTCTAGTTGTAATGAACAACAGCAACCAGAGTTGTTAACACATATTCGCGTTGCTGTTTTGCCCGATCAAAATGCTAATAAAATGAAACAAAAATTTGATCCATTTATGCAGTATTTATCGAAGGTAACAGGGAAAAAAACATCATTAATAATTCCAAAATCGTATGAAGAATTATTAAGTTTATTTATGGATAATAAAATCGATCTTGCCTTGTTTGGAGGTGTAACTTATGTAGAAGCGCATCGCTATCATAATGCGGTTGCTATTTTAAGGCGTAATATTGATAAAAACTATAGAAGTGTATTCCTTGTTAAAGCCAATAGCACAGGAAAAAATATTAAAGACTTTAAGGGGAAAAAAATTGCATTTGGATCGAAGTTATCGACTTCAGGTCATTTTATGCCTCGATATTTCTTAAAAGAACAAAACATTATCCCCGAGCATTATTTTAGTGAAGTTGTTTATTCAGGAGCTCATGACCGTACTGCTGAGCTAGTGCGCGATGGTGTAGTCGATGTTGGCGTTGTGCATTCTGGGATTGTTCATGAAATGTATCTGGATGGGCGCTTAAAAATTAATGATGTTAAGGTTTTATGGGAAACGCCTACTTTTCCGGATTATGTTTGGGTGGTTCAGGATTATCTATTAGAACAAGATAAAAACATTATACGAGATGCTTTTCTGATGTTAAATGTGAGAGATTCTTATCACAATAAAATTTTACAAAAAATGGGTGGTGGTTATTATCTGCATGCTCGTCATGAAATATTTTCTAAGCTTGAAAAAATAGTTTTTAATTCGGTGAAAAAATAGAAGTAAGATCATGAAAAACATACTACTTGATTCTAATAAAATCATTAAACATATTTACGTCATACTTGGTGCCATTATTAGTGTTTTTTTAATCTTGTATGTTATTCAGCAGTATCAGAGTGTAACAATACAAAATAAAGAAAATGTAATCATGTTTCAGTTCGAGAAAACAAAGCAGTCGGCTAAAGAAATGATAAATACAATTTCAAGTGTACAGTTAAAATTCCTGGAAATAAAAAACAATAATGATTCGCCAATTTCAATTAATCTAACTAATTTTGAATTAGTCGAGCGAGTTAAAAACTCACTCCAATATAATATTGACATAATAAAAAATATAGAAAAAAATAAATTTAAATACCATGAACATAACTTATTTAAAAAACTGGAAGGTGAAGTAGAACAAACTATTTTAGATTTGAATCGGTTTCAGAAAATTAATTACTATAAACCGGATGAATACCAACGTATTGTTAAACCAATATTATCCGTAATAGATCAATATTATACTGCATATTATGTTACCGAAAAACTTTATATAACAGAAATTGAAGGTCTTAAAAAAAATCAAAAAATAGTATCATTAATTTTAATTAGTGTCGCGGTATTTTTGGCCGTGTATGTTATTGTGAAAGCAGTGAAAAATTTAAATTCATTATTAATCGAAAAGTACGAAGCCGAAAAAAAATTAATATTTAGTGAAACTAATTTTCGGGAAATTACTGAAAATGCCAATGAAGGAATTTTAGTTGCGTTAGATGGCAAGCATGTTTTTGCGAATAATGCGATTAATGAACTGCTGGGTTATGACAATGAAGAATTAATCGGGACTAAAATTGAAGACCTTGTTCACCCTGATGATATTGATTTAGTAATGAAAAATTTTAGGGATCGAATGGCTGGAAAAACTGCACAGCGTGAATATGAGATTAAACTGCTGTCTAAACACGGTGAATCGATTATTGTCGAATTGCACCCGACAATAACGCAATGGTTAGGAAGGCAAGCCGGTCAAGTTTTTGTTCATGATATTCGTGCTCGAAAGAAAGAACATCAATTATTAGAAAAACAGTCAGTTATTATCAATCAAATTCATGACAGTGTTGTTTCTACTGATTTAGACGGTATTATTACAAGTTGGAATAATGGAGCTAAATACTTATTTGGATATAACCCAGTAGAAATAGTAGGCAAGCATTTTTCGATGTTATATCCAAAAAGTGAATTAAACTATTTGAATGAGGTGAACGCTATCTTATTTAATAATGGAGAACATGAAACCGAGGTAAAATTAATTCGTAAAAATCGAACGGTATTTTATGGCCATTTATCATTATCATTGATTTACGATGAAAACAAAAACCCGGTAGGTATGATTGGATATACGATTGACATAACAGGTCGTAAACAAGCCGAAGAAGAATTGGCTCTATATAGAGAAGAGTTGGAAGCGCTTGTCGAAGAGCGAACTCTGGAATTGAATGAAGCCTTTGATAAACTACAGAAGGAAAATCAGGAACGGATTAAACTGGAATCACATCTAATAGAGGCGAAACACGAAGCAGATTTTGCAAATATGCAAAAATCTGAATTTATTAATCGGATGAGCCATGAGCTAAGAACACCGATGAATGCTATTCTTGGGTTTTCACAATTACTGGAAATGGATTTATTGGATGATGAACATAAAAATTATATAGAAGAAATATTATCAGCCGGTAATCATTTACAGGAAATGATTGATGAAATTCTGGACTTGTCAAAAATAGAATCAGGTAATATTAGAGTTAAAATAACTGCAGTTTCTGTCTATGAAATTGTCCTGGAATGTATTTCACTAATTCAACCCATGGCAAATGAAAAAAATATTGGCATTATAAATACTATTACCGATGAAGATGAAGTTGTTGTTTCAGCAGATTATATGCGCCTTAAGGAAGTTATCGTTAATTTGCTGACAAATGCAGTTAAATATAATTGTGTTTCAGGAATTATTACGATTAACCAGGTAGTTAAAAATAATAATATTCGCTTAACAGTTAGTGATACAGGAGTCGGTATTGATTCAAAGAATCCGGATGATATATTTGAAGCATTTAATCGAAATGGTGCAGAATTTACCGACATTCAGGGTACAGGTATCGGTTTATCAATTTCTAAGCAATTAATTGAATTAATGGATGGTTCAATTGGATATGAAAGTATTGCTGGTAAGGGTAGTACGTTTTGGGTTGAATTAGTTGAGTGCCAATCAAATACAGCTACAGTACGAACTAAAAATAAGTCATCAATGATAAATACTGATATAAAACAAACTAATATCGTCTATATTGAAGATAATTCCGCTAATCTAAAATTAATAGAACATGTCATTAGAAGACATAAAAATATGAATTTATTGTCAAGAGAAAATGCAGAAGAAGGATTAGCATTAATTCGAAATGAAAAACCGGATTTAATTATTTTGGATATTAATTTACCCGGGATGAATGGATTTCAGGCACTCGAATTATTACAAGAAGATGTTGAATTAAAGGAGATACCAGTGTTTGCATTAAGTGCCGCTGCCACTTCAACTGAAATAGAACGGGGGCTGTTGGCGGGTTTTAATCGCTATTTGACTAAACCAATTCAGGTTAATGAATTTATTGATGCCATAGAGCAAGTGTTTAAGGTGAATTAGATTTAAATGAAAAATTTTATGACGAAAAATTATTGTAAAGATGAAAAATCCGATCATGGTATTAATGAGATGGAACAAATCCACAAGGCATTAAATGAACATGCCATTGTTAGCACAACTGATGTCAAAGGTAATATCACTGCGGTAAATAAAAAATTTTGCGAAATTAGTGGCTATAGTGAAAAAGAGTTACTTGGGAAAAATCATCGAATACTAAATTCAGATACCCATAATGATGCGTTCTTCATTGATATGTGGCAAACCATTACGTCTGCTAAAACATGGCATGGCAATATATGCAATAAGCGAAAAGACGGTCAGCTCTATTGGGTTGAATCATCAATAACGCCAGTATTAGACAGTAATAGAAATATTATAAAATACATTTCGATTCGTACGGATATAACCTATATTAAAGGATTAGAACTTGAACTACGGAAAAGTGAATCACGATTTGAAAATGCTCAACGCATGGTGCGAATGGGCAATTGGGAATGGGATTTGAAAACAAATAGTGTGTATTGGTCTGATGAGATGTATGAAATTTATGGTTGTGATAAAGAGATACCCATAGAAAATCACGAAAATGTGAATAAATTTATACACACAGATGATATTGATAAAGTTAAATCCTATGAAGAAACTATTAAATCCGGTTTTAAAGAAAGACTGAGTTATCGAGTAATACGCAACGATAGGACACTCCGGTATATTATGCAACACGCAGAAATAAAATATGATTCAAATAATGAACCCGCTGTAATGTTGGGTGCAATACATGATATTACAGAACAGGTTGAACTAGAATATAAATTAAGTCATCAAAAAGCTATCTTTGAATCTATGTTTAGAGATGCACAAGATGCGATGGTAATGGCAGATACTGATCGAAAAATTGTGATGATTAATCCGGCTTTTAGTAAGTTGTTTGGATACGGTCAAGATGAAGTTGTCGGTAGAACAAGCCAGTTTTTATACAAAAACGAAGAAGAATATAAACAAAAATGTGATAAGCGTTTTAATAATAACACTGATGCTGAATATAAAAATACAGGTTATGAAATAGAATATAGACAAAAAAATGGTGACACATTTATATCAAATACGATTGGTAGTATATTAAAAGAAACGAATGGTAATACAATAGGTTTTTTAGGGAATATCAGAGATATTACAAGAAAAATTCAAGATAAGCAGTTAATTATTGCTTCTAAAGAAGAAGCTGAAAAAGCCAATAAAGCCAAATCTGAATTTTTGTCGAGCATGAGTCACGAATTACGAACTCCAATGAATGCAATTCTTGGGTTTTCGCAATTGCTTGAAATGGATTATGAGAATAATTTATCAGATGAACAAAAGGCAGATGTAAAAGAAATAAAAAATGCTGGTGAACATTTATTAGAATTAATTAATGAAGTACTCGATTTATCGAAGATAGAATCTGGTGGGATTAATATTGTTCTTGAAGATATTGATTATCTGGAATTAGTGATGGAGTGCGTATCTATTATAAAGCCAATTGCAAAGAAAAGAAATATAAAAATAAATATTACAGATGAGGATATTTATAGTAACAATAAACTCAGTCTTAATGCTGATAGAACCAGGTTACGTCAGGTCCTATTAAATTTATTATCAAATTCCGTAAAATACAATAAGCCAAATGAATCAATTGATATATATTGTGAAAAGATAAAAGATGATGTTGTAAGAATTTCTATTGTTGATCATGGTATCGGGATAACTGAACAGAACTTACAAAAAATATTTACACCATTTCAACGTTTCGTTGACGATGATAGTGCGATAGAAGGAACGGGAATAGGCTTAGTAATAAGTAAACGATTAATTGAATTAATGGGAGGTAATATCGGCGTCACTAGCGAATTAGGAAAAGGGAGCACTTTCTGGTTCGAAATAACATTAAATCATGTACCAAAAATTATTAAAAAAATTGTTACGCCATTAAATAAATCTGAATCTGATAAGAGTTGTGGTGATTTTACAATCGTATATATCGAAGACAATCCAGCAAATTTACGTCTTGTATCCAAGTTATTGTCGAAACGTGAAAAAATAATGTTAATCACTGCACCAAATCCTGAGATAGGATTAGAGTTAATTAATGTTCATCTACCACAGTTAATTCTGCTTGATATTAATTTACCTGGAATGAATGGTTATCAGGTTTTAAGTGAAATAAAAAATAATGATAAAACGGTGAATATTCCTGTTGTCGCAATTAGCGCAAATGCTATGCAATCAGAAATCGATCATGCCTATAAACTTGGTTTTGTTGAGTATCTGACTAAACCTCTAAATCTTTCATATTTTTATGAAGTTATTGATAAATTCAGGATAAAAAATGATGTCTTATAAAAGATATAAATTATGAAAACAATATTACGCAATATAAATATTTTTAAATACTCTATTCTAATGTCAGTGCTAGCTGTGGTAGTGATTATTATGACTGAAAATTATTTATATCATGTTTTAGCAGTTTTTCTTTCTTCTTTTACGTGGTGGTTTCCTTATTATAAACTAAATAACCAAACTATTAAAAATATCATTAGCAATAAAGTAAGAATGAATGAAGCAGGCTTATCATTACTTTCAGGTATAGATAATGATAATAAAAATGCTAGTGTTATGTTACCTGAGGTAATTGACAATATAATTAGGATTAATACTGTTATAAAAGATGCGACGGAGAAATTAAATTCCAGTTTCAGTAATATGTTAGGAAAAAATGATAGTCAAAGTACTTTATTATCAAATATTATGAGTGAGTTATCCTCAGATGATACTGAAAATAAAAAAGGTAATTTGAATTTAGAACAATTTGTATGTGAAACAAGTGAGATACTCAACAATTATGTCACTCTACTGGTAACCATTAGTGATAAGAGTATTGGTGCGACATATAAGATGCAAGATATGGTTAAACAGATGGATGTTATGTTTAAGTTGTTGGAAGATATTCAGAGTCTTTCAGAACAAACTAATCTGTTAGCTCTAAACGCTGCAATTGAGGCGGCTCGTGCTGGAGAATCCGGTCGTGGATTTGCAGTCGTTGCAGATGAGGTACGAACATTATCAATCCGTTCTCATGAAATAAATTTTCAGATTCGAAAACAAATTGAACTTACAAAAGAATGTTTGGATGAAGCCAATGATTTTGTTGGTGAGATTGCATCAATTGATATGAATTCTACCCTGGAAGCAAAATCGCGAATGGATGGCGTGTTAACCGATATTCAAAATTTAAATACTTTATTATCTGATAGTATTGCCGAATCGTCAAAAATTTCATCTGATTTGAAACGTGATGTTAATCAGGCCGTTATGGCATTGCAGTATGAGGATCTCGTTACCCAGTTAAGTGATGTGTCAGAATTATTATTGAGTAAAGAATTAGAAAAGCGGCAATCTGTTAGTGATTATGCCAGTAGCAGAACAAACGTAATTGAAATTATAGATGGCATAAAAGGTATCATTTTTAAATTAAATGCTGAAATTTCTGAAAAAAGTGGTAACAAGCAAGTTGTTCAAAATGATATGGACGAAGGTGAAATTGAGCTTTTCTAACTTTAGTTACGAAACTAATATTACAGGGTAAAAATATGTCTGTAACTACTACAATGTCAGATGAAAATAATACATTAACAATCACTATTTTAGGTGCATTTGATTTTAGTATTGTGCATGAATTTAGAGAATCATATAGTGATATGTCGAACCAAAAACCTAATATTGTGATTAATCTACGTGACACTATTCATATCGATAGTTCGGCACTTGGAATGTTACTAAATCTTAAACGCAATGTGGATGCATCAGATAAAGATATTAAACTGATAAATGTTCGACCCGATGTCAAAAAAATACTACAGATAGCACATTTCGAAAAATTATTTGATATTTCATAATAGGAATCTATTTTGAAAATACTGGTTGTAGATGACAATAAAACCAATATTAAGGTTATTAGTGGTTTCTTATTAAAATGGGGCCACAGTATTGTTGAATGCTATAATGGCAAGGATGCGATCGAAAAATTTAAAACTGAATCTCCTGAACTTATATTAATGGACATTGTTATGCCAGAAATGAATGGCAGGGAGTCTGCGCGAGAGATCAAAAAATTATGTGGTAGTCTTTATATTCCAATTATATTTGTTACGGCATTAAAATCTGAAATTGATATCATAGATGCATTAGATTCAGGTGGAGATGACTATATCGGTAAGCCATTTGATAAAGATTTGCTCTATTCTAAAATTAATGTTCATGAGCGTATCATTAAACTAAACAAAGAACTGGAATCAAAAAATAATGATTTACTGGAATATAATCGTTTAATTAAACGGGAACAGGAAGTTGTTCATCGTTTTTTTGAATGGGGACAGGAAATGTGCGACATTGATTCTGAGTATATTAATTTTTATACATCACCATCATCTGCATACAACGGTGATATATTTTTAGTGAAACGTAGACCGTCGGGCGGTTTGTATGTTTTGGTCGGCGATTTTACCGGGCATGGGCTAACTGCAGCAATTGGTACAATCCCTGTTACAGAAATATTTTTCAGGTTAGCGGAAAAAAACGTTTCAATTGTTGACATTGCAAGGGAAATAAATAAAAAATTACATCAAATTCTACCAGTTGAAATATTTTTTGCTGCTTCGTTAATGGAGATAGAACGAAATGCCAATTCTCTATGCGTTTGGTCTGGCGGGTTTCCGGATTCTTATATTATTAATAGAATGAAAAATAATCAAATTACCACGATAGAATCTCAACACATGCCACTTGGTGTTATGGATGAATCTGAATTTGATGCTACTATTAAAACTTATAAAATTGAATCTGGAATGAAATTATATTGTTGTACTGATGGAATTATCGAGTCTTTTTCAAACAATGGTGAAATGTACGGAACTCAACGATTGCAAGATGTTATCGTCAAAAATAGTAATAATACCATAAACAGCATACTCAATTCGGTAACAGAATTTACCGGTGGAATTAAACAAAAAGATGATACTACTGTCGTTGAAGTTAGTTTCAAAGAATTAGACGATATTGATATTATTTCCGGAATGAATGTAACACGGGCAGCAGATACCCTTCCTTTTGAAATTAATTTCAGTATTCAAAATAAAGACATGAAAAGTGAAACCTCACTATATCAAATAGCTGATATGTTAGGAGGGAATGCAGAACTTCGACCACATAAAAGTTTTTTGTACACAATAATTACAGAGCTCTATGTTAATGCACTTGAGCACGGGATATTAGGGCTTAAGAGTAAAGATAAATTTAATACGTCAGCGTTCGACCACTACTACAAGAATAAAACTACATTGTTGCAAAAAATGACTAATGCTGAAGTAAACATTAATCTGCTTATGCCAGTTTCCTGTGACAAAATAATCATAACCGTCACCCATAATGGCAAGGGAGGTGAAATGGAAAATTATTCTACAGGCATTTATGAAGAAAAATTATATGGTCGTGGACTTGAAATTGTCAAATCACTATCAAATAAATTTGTGTATCACGATTATGGCAGGTTTGTTGAAGTGACTTATTTGGTTTAAGTACTATCCTGTAATAAATATTATTTTTATAACATATTAAACTAATTATAATAAGGTTATAAATTGTCTACAGAAAAAACAAATATTTCTTTATTAATTACCAGTATTTTATTTTGGTCTATATTACTGGGCGGGTCATTGTTCTGGAATATACACTCTGAAAAAAATCAAGCCATTCAACTTGCTACTTTAGCAGCCCGTGAAAATTTTAATAAAGATCAGGCTTTTCGGCTTTGGGCTTCTAAACATGGTGGCGTTTATGTTCCTACCACAGAGCATACTCCACCTAATCCTGCATTAGGCCATCTACCAAATCGTGATATTGAAACACAGAATGGTACAAAACTTACTTTGATGAATCCTGCTTATATGTTACGACAGATGAGGAATGATTATGCAAAACTCTACGGAATAAAAACTAAAATTACAGCTGAAGTATTACTTAACCCAATTAATGCCCCTGATGAATGGGAATTGAATGCCTTAAATGAATTTAAAAAGGGGGTTAAAGAAATTACAGCTCAGGCTGTAATTGACGGTAAGCCATATTTACGGCTGATGAGACCTATGTTTATGAAGCAAAGTTGTATGAAATGTCATGGGCATTTGGGTTTTAAGGTTGGGCAGTTACGAGGTGGAGTTGGTGTTGCTATCCCACTAGAACACTATTTTAAGAATAGTTCAAATGCGATTAATTTTATGTTTTTTGGTCATTTTATCTTATGGGGCATAGGCATTATAGGTATATTTATTTTTTATCATTATAGTAAACAATGGTCGATTGGAAAACGCCAATCTCTGTTATATGAGCAAAATACACTACAGGCTGAAAAATCCAATGAAGAAAAATCTAAATTTTTATCCAGGATGAGTCATGAACTGCGTACGCCATTAAACTCAATTATAGGATTTACACAATTATTACAGCTTGAATCAAAAGGCGAACTACAACAGGAATATTGTAGTGAAGTTTTGAATTCCAGTAGACACTTATTAAATTTAATTAATGAAGTACTGGATTTATCAAAAATTGAATCAGGTCAAATAGACTTGTCTATTGAAGATTTGAATTATTATAACATATTGAAAGATTCGATTAGCATGGTTTCTCCTTTAACAAGCGGTAATAATATAAAAATAGAGCTGAAGGAACCTGAAAATAAAAATTCACTGGTTGCTGCTGATAAAACCAGATTAAAACAAATTATTGTCAATTTATTATCCAATGCTATTAAATATAATAAAAACAAAGGAGAGGTAATAGTAGATACGAGTATTAGTGGTAATAAAGTAAAATTTTCTTTTTCTGACACCGGGATTGGCTTAACAAGTGAGCAAATTTCAAAGCTATTTATCCCGTTTAATCGTCTCCACTCAGAACTAACAGATATTGAAGGGACAGGAATTGGATTATCAATTAGCCGCAAATTAATCGAAGCTATGGGTGGTGAAATAGGTGTTGAAAGTGAAAACAACAATGGTAGTGTATTTTGGTTCGATTTACCGTTTGTTCCTGGTTCCGATATTGATTTAAAAAAACTATCAACTAATAAAAATAATACAATACAGACAGAAAATAAAGAAAATTTTCAGATAATCTATATTGATGATAATGAATCTAATTTGAAACTCGTTAAGCAGATTATTAAACAACGGAAAAACATTGATATTATAACGATATTAGATTCGACTAAAGCCCTGGAAATTATAAAATCAAATAAGACTGATTTGATTTTGTTAGATATACATATGCCAAAACTTGATGGTTATGAGTTTCTAAAATTATTACAACAAGATTCAATTACGGCATTGATTCCGGTTATCGCCATCACTGCGAGTGCGATGGATGAAGAAAAACAACGGGGTAAAAATGCTGGTTTTAAAGACTATATTACCAAGCCTATTGATATTAAAAAATTCTTTACCGTTATTGATTCAATATTATAAATTATTATTTATACCAATATTTGATTTTAATTTAAGGTGCTTTGGAGAGTTCGGCATGAATGCTGGCAAAATTACGTGGCCACGGTTTGGCTTTTTGTAGTGATTTTGATAAAGCTGATCGTGCTTTTATTGCACTTCCCTTATCTGGGTAGACGCCATAGACTAAAGCGAACCAGTCTTTGCCTTGTCGTTTTACATTAAAGTAAATTGCTTTACCTTGGAGTTTATGTTGCAGCACGAATTTCTTAACACTGCTTTCCGTTCTGGCACCTAATAATTGTAATGTATAGTGTGTTGGACTTTGCCCCCATAACCAGCTGGACTGTTCTTTAACGGAATTAGGTACTGAACTTGCAGTTCGTATTGGGCTGGTTTTTTTTGAAGCTGCAACATTAGCGGGTGCTGAAATTTTTGTAATAGCCTGATTTTCTTTTTGTCGTTTAATGGCATTTTGAACATCAAGTAATGGCCTAATCCAGGGTTTACCAATACCGATTTTTTTCGGAATAGCTTGAACGGTGTTTAGGGCAGTTACTTTATCTTTATAAGTACCGTAAATTAAGTGATACCATATTTCACCATTACGAACGGATGTAAACATGGCGTATTGGCCTTTAAATTTCTTTTTATTAGCAAATTTAATTATATCATCCTTATTTTTTGCACCCAGTAATTGCAATGTAAAAAACTCTTTATTTTGAGATAATATCCAGTTTTCATCTTTTATATTTGTCGATTTTGAAGTTTGTAACTGTTGTTCAGTTTGAATGACGTGAAACGTTTTTGATAGTGATTTGCCATTTTTGGGATGAGTGATGGTGACTGCCCACTCTTCGGGTTTTAAACCGGTTGTTAGCGAAATTTCAATTAGTTTGTCATTAATGACTTTGACTTGTTGTGATGAAAGTCGTTTAGTATTATTTGCCCATTTAACCGTTACAAAACTTCGTTCGCTAAAACCACTACCAATGAGCGAAAGTTGTTGAGGTTTTTTACTGGCAAATATTGTTTGTGGTTTTATTGCTTTTATTTCAGGTAACACCAATATTGGTTTAGTTTGTTTTTGAATCTCTTTAGCGGTAACCGTTTTCTGAGTAATACTATTTTGTGTGGTTTCCGGTTTAGTTGTTACTACAGTTGTATCGAGTGGATCAGTAGACGATGATTTTAATTCTTTGTCGAGTAAAATTATTCGCTCTTCAAGATTTACTTTGGGTTGTTCTTTTATCGCTTGAACTGGTAGAGCAACTGCGGCTGGCTTCTCAGCAACCGAAATAGTTTGAGCCATATCTTGTTTTTTAGTGGCTGTATTTTTCTCGTTAGATGGAGGTGCAACAGGTTTTGTTTTAATAATAACTTTTTTTTCGATTTCAATTTTTTTCTTTGATGCGTTATGATCCATTGGCAAATTTAAAACAATTTGCTCGCTATCTTCAAATAAATCATTAATGGTATCCTGAATTGTTAATACGATACCAATAATAATGGCCGCAATTGAACCGGATATTAAATATTTTCGGGTTGGGAAGTGATAGTTTAATTCACTAAACAAGGCATCATTATTTGCATCATCCACACCATCTTGTAATGCTATGTGGGTTAACTTATTAATTTGATCCGGATATCCATCTGAGCCACGATATATTCGCCTTAAGATCTTTTGATCAATAGGGTTATCACCTTTAAGACCCGCTACTGTAAGGCGGTGGTATATATATTGCTCTGTTTGTTCTTCGCTAAACGGTGTTAGCTCCATGCTGTGAGTAACACGTTCTTGTAAATGACTGATCTTTGATGATTTTAAGGTAACATCGATAGTGGGATCTGAAAAAAGAATAACACGTAATAAGCGTTGACCATTTAACTCTGTATCGGCGAGTTGGAAAATACTTTCCAGTGTCTCGATAGGTAACTCATGGGCATCATCGATTACTAATATCGGGATGATACCACTGTGTTTTAATTCAGAAAGATCTTCAATAAACAGGTGTTTAATATTATTCGATGATGCATATTGAGTGTTAAATCCAAAACCACTAATGATATTTCGAATTAACTGGTCACTATCCATTAATGCATTGGCATTAATATTACAGATTTGCCAATCGTCGTCCGCCATAATCTCAAAGCGATGTAACAGGCTGGTTTTACCGACGCCTTCTTCACCCGTTACAATTAACAGTAAATCACTGTATTGAGTAAGATGGTGTAGCATGTTCAAACGTTGACTGCGGTCAGCATCAATGAATAAAAATTTATCATCAATTTCTTGTGTGAAGGGTGCCTTATACAAGCCGTATTGAGAGAGATACCCGGGTTCGAGCTGATCCAGTGGTTGTTTTGAAAAATGTCTCACTGTGGTAAATCCATGCCTTTCATATAGACAACTTTAAAGCCACGATTAATTTGTTTATCGCGCCAGTTCATCATTGATTCTAACGCATCATCATATAACTCATAATGGTCACGTTGTACTCGCCCGGATTTACCTTGATATCCTGATTCGCGAATCAATGTCCAACCTCCAATTAGATCGGGCTGTATAATTAACTGGTAAAATCGGGGTGGTTTACCATCCAAAGCTGGAATTTGTAGGTACAAACGCATCGTAATTCCCGATTATTATACAATAGTCTCAATCCTGTAAATTAGCCTAATGCTATTTTAATGATTAAAAGGTTTTTTTTATTATTATAAGCAACTATATCAATGTTGTTTCTAGTATACGCCACTTAAGCACATGATATATAGTGATAATTTAAAATTTAATTTGATTTAACTGATAATCTATGGATTTTTTACCTTATTATTATTAGGATTAAAATAGTAAAATTTTGGCTAATTCGATTAAAAGATCAGGTCAGTTTGGTCGATAACTAGTATATAGAGTCTTAATTGGCTATGTTACTGTTTTGCTTAATAATTCATCAACATTGAAACCACTTTTAATACGTTAGTTTGGAGCTTTTGGCAGATTTCACTATGGCAATGGAAAACACTCAAAAAGATAATAGCTCAGTATCGTCAGTAGTAGCAATTCCCGGATATAAAATTATCGATATTCTGGGGCGGGGTGGTATGGCGATTGTCTATAAAGCAATCCAGGAAAGTATTGGTCGAACTGTTGCGATAAAGGTACTCGCCCCAAATCACTCCGATGAAACATTTACCGATCGGTTTTTACGTGAAGCACAAATAATCAGTAATTTAACACATCCCAATATCATCACGGTGTTTGATGCCGGTGTTGTTAAGTCACATCATTATATGTCGATGGAATTTATATCGGGTAAGACAATGCGGGATGCACGAGATGATTTATCGCGCAAACAGAAAGTAGAAATAATTAAACAGATTGCATTGGCTTTGGAATATGCGGGTAATAAAGGTTATGTACATCGCGATATTAAACCTGAAAATATAATGTTACACGAAGATGGTCGTGCAGTATTGATGGATTTTGGTATTGCTCGTGGCGATGATACAGTGAATAGTTTGACCTTAACAGGGAAGGCGATTGGTACGCCTTATTACATGAGCCCGGAACAAACCAAGGGTATTAAGGTTGATCCGCGATCGGACATTTATAGTTTAGGTGTTGTTCTTTATCAAGCACTAACGGGTCATGTTCCCTATGATGGTACATCATTTGTGGATGTTGGTATAAAGCACATATCGCAACCGATTCCTAAGTTACCAGTTGGCCTCAAATTATTTCAAAAAATTATTAATAAGGCAATGTCGAAGGATCCAATTCATCGATATCAAAGCGCATCGGCGCTGATAACTGATTTAAATGCAGTAACATTATCAGGGTTAGATAAAATTGATGCAAAATCATCTGTTATTAGTAATAAGGGGGTTGATTATAATTCCCCGACAATGATTGAATCGGATATTGAGACACCTGTTAAAAAAATAATTAAAAACAAATCAAAAATTAACGGCAATATTAATTCAGGAAGAAAAATTAAAAATAACGCCCTTCATTCCAGGGAAACACTTTTACCGAATATTGATATTTTAAATACAGATGAATTTAAGTCATTAAAACGGCGCAAACGATTAATATATTTGTTTTTGCTGGTCAGTATTGCAATAACCATTTACTTTAATAAAAAAACGATTAAACCTTATATCGAACCGTATTGGGATGAATACGCTTTACCATTATTACATGAATACTTGCCAGATGAAGTGAAACAAAAAATCGGGTTGACTAAAATAAAAACTAAAGAGCAATCTACTGTGGTTAAAGTAGTAGCGATTAAACCTGAAAAAGTTCAAAAACCGATTACTTTATTTAACATAGATAGTTTTATGGGGGATACACATGATCTGGAAATTAAAAATAATGAAACCAATAAAATTATTTCAGAATCAGAATACAGCGAGTTACAAAAAAATCTGGATGAACAACCAGAAAATTCGGCTAAGTTGATTGAATACTATAAAAACTCACTCGAAAATGATAAGCAGAATAAAAGTGCACGTCAGGGAGTTGTTCGTTTACGCTATTGGTTTATATCACAATTAAAAGAAAGTGTCGAAAATGAAGACATTAAACGCGGGAAACTACTTTTAGGGATATTAAAAACCAGCTTCCCTAAAATAACCACTAAAGAAAAATATCAAAAATTTGAAAATAATTTATTACGAATAGAATCAATTAAAACACATTTAAGATTAGCAGAAGAATATTTTGAAAAAAAACATTATATAGAACCAGAATCAAAAAATGCATTAGAAGAAATAAATGCAGTATTCAGTCTCGATCCAGATAATGTTAAAGCCAAAATAATTGAAAGAAACATTCTGGACATATTTGTTGAACAGGTTAAAAGCCAACAAGCCAACAAACAATATGAAAGCGCAATAATATCGGCAGAATTCGGGTTAAAAATTAGTAATAATGATGCTTTTTTAAAATCATCACATAAAAATTTACAGAAATTACTAAAAGTACAACAACAAGTTGATGGCTTGTTACGTTCAGCAAAAAAACAAATGGATAAAGGTAATTATGTTACACCAACGAATATTAATGCATTTAAAATTTATAATTCTATCTTTGATGTGGATGTTAACAATAAAAAATCACTATCTGCTATAAAAGAAATAGAGCTTAAGTTGGTAAGTCAGGCAACACAGGCAATAAAAGCGAACAATATATCTAATGCAAAATTAATATTACAACTTATTGAACAATATTATCCTGACAGTACATATCTAAAAAAGACACAAACATTGTTAGCTGAAGCAATTTCGTCTAAAGATCCTGCTGTTATTAAAATAGTTTTTAGTGATGTATTGATGAGTTCAATGGAAAAAATGGAAGATATACGAATTCAATCTGGCAGGCTTATATATTTTGGTTTTCAATTTAAGAATTTTTCAAAGCAATCTAATTATTTATTAGTGAGACTACTGGATCATACGGCGGTCACCAAAATACAGGATAAAACGATAGTTATTGACGGAACCAAAGGGCAACAAATTTTTTCGATTGAAATACCCGGTAAAGGCTTAACACCAGGAAATTACTATATAGAACTGAAATACGGTAAAAAAAGCTTAATCAAAAAATCATTTCAAATATATAAACCCTAAGGCTAAAAAATTATATAAGTTGCTTAATGCTTCACACCTGAATATGAAGTATCCGTATCAAAATCATGCTTTGGTGTTTTTGCTGCTGAAGCAGCTGAGAATGAAAATTTTGATGACAATGATTCACAAAATCCTGTGGTATTATTCTCCTTCCAGCCGCTACCGTGATACCAGTGTGGTGAATAACCGAGTACAGTATCTGAATCATCATTGCGATTAAATAGTAATGAGTAATGGTCGCCCCATTCTGTTTCAACTCCCAGGGCTATTGTGTACGGTAAATAGTTATCAAAGGCACTGATTTTTTGTGAAATCTGAATAGAATCATATTGCGCATTGGCTTTTAACATTTCACCATGGGTAATGAAATCTTTTAAGTGATCAATTTGATTAATGATATGTTTACCTTCTGAATTTGGTGAAATTAAATAATCACTAAAAATGGCACAGACAAAACCAGCCGAAGTTATGGTAACTATACTGATGACATCCATAAAATTAAGTAGGTACGCAATCATTCCCGTTTCAATTGCGAAAATGGCAAAAATATAGGCTTCTTTTGTTTTACGAATGGTGGCATAAAATAGAGAGTTTGAGATAAGCGGTATATCGAAATTCTTGTAAAAATTAAATAATTTTAACAAGACATAACTTTGAATGAAGGTTACAAAAACAAAACCAGAAATAATAACAAATGTCATTAATGCTTTAGGTATTGTGTATTCTGAAAAGGCTATGGTTGTTAATATTAACCCTACAATAATAATACCGAAATTGAACCATTTCTTATTGGTAGCAAAATATTTATCTTTATGGTCTTTTTCAAGTAAATTTTGGTGTTTTGTCATAGCATCACGAATGACAAGGTGATTTTTTGATGTGAGTTGAATAACAGATTTATTTTCCATTAAGGTATTCAGTAATAAGGACTCATCACTAGATAATTTATCAGCAGCACTAAATTCTCGACGTTCAATATTATAGTTTTTTCCATTGTTAATAATATCAATATGCCCCTTAACGGCAATATTAATTAACGCAATGGCAAAAGTTCTGTCATCATAGCCCATTTCATAAATATAGCGAATGGAAGCGGGTGATAGATTACCAGGAATATTTTCATTCCATTCCAGGTTATTCGGATCTTGTGAGTTTGAATTTTTCTTTAGATAAAATCGAACTAGTAAAAAGTAAAAAATTAACAAAAACAATCCAGATAAAGCGATTACATTATTGAGTGATAAAGCTGAACTTTTTTCAATTAGTATTGAGCTGACTTTGTACAGCAAATTTGAATTTGTATTTTGAAGAGCCGGTTTTAACTCTGGAACATTATTGATACTATTTTGTTGTGGTTTATTTAATTCAGTTTCTGATCCTGAATTAATGACAATTGTATCTTTAGCGGTTGAGTCCTGTGAATTATTTTGAAATTTTTGGTTTGTTTCAAATTGGTCATTAAGCGGAACATTTTCCACGGTGGCCACTTTAACTTCTTTTTCTAAACTTGTATTAATCGTTATATTATTTTCTTTATTTAACGTCGAATTAGAATTTGTTTGTGTTGATATTAAATCAGTTTTAACCGGGCTAGCAGGATCTAAAAATCCTTTTGGCCAGGCAATTGCAATGGTTAGGCCGTTTCCAGCAAGATATTTTTTATTTAATGCAAATTTAACAGTATGATTGTTAGCGAATGAACTAATATAATCCTGTTTATTAACTCCGGTATAACCTGAATATGCGTTAAACGTTATTGATTTTTTCTTTACCTGTGCTGGTAGAATTATAGTTGCCTCTACTCTGAATACGGGCATACTCCACTTGTTGCCTGATGCATTCCAGTAAAATTCATCTTTGTTCGTGTAAGAATTTATCTGGTTATTAGTTATATAACGAAAAGCATAGGTTTGAATTCCTTTATTAACAATTTTATCTTTCGATCCAAAAAATACTCTTATCTTGTTTTCTTGTTGACGAGTATGAAATTTTTCCCGGACACCATTACGTTTTACCTCAAGGATTTGTAAATCGACTTTAATTTTTTTATTGTCTTGATTAACTCGCGTAGTTTCAAAATCACGATAGATGCCATGGCGAATTTTTTTATTTTCTACGTACACCGTAATGGTTTCAGTAACATCAAGTGAACGGTTTGGTAAAACTTTTATAACACTACTATAGGTGTATACCCTTTCCTGAGCATAAGCAGAATTGAGCAAGTGCAGGTTGCTCAAGGCGAGTATAACTACCGCAAGGTAAGATTTAAAAGCTGTAGTATTAGCAAGTGAATAAAAGATAGTAAATTTTGGCATCTAGCCTCTTGTCCCTGTAGCTACGTTTTTGTAGCACGCTATAATGAGTTTCCCTAAGAGCACTGTATATACTATATACTTATTATAGTTAATTCAAATTCCTGCTAGAACTTAACCACCTGAGTAAGATATTGATTAAGAATATTATTGATTACTAACTAAGATGTTATTATTTGAATGTTTAATATACAATAATTTTGAAATTGTGTGGTTTTATTCAAATAATTCTGATTCCATTTCCAGAAAAACTCGATAGGCATTGCCTCGATTGGCGGCCTTAAATGTTTTAACATTTTTATACTGAGCCCAATTTGTATTCTGGTAAGTGTCACTAAAGTCATTGAGTTGTTCTACAGCGGCGCCCATTTTATCCCTTAAAAAACTGATGTAGTTTTTTGTGAATGCGATTGACCTGGCGGGGTCGGTATCTGGCACACCATGTCCAGGGATAATAAAGCCTGGAGCAGGTTTTATATTTTGTAAATAATTTAAACCATTAAGCCAGTTTTTAGTATTAACATCTTCGCCACCCAGGAATGGTAACCTGCCGGCATAAATTAAATCACCTGTAAAAATGACACCGTACTTTTTAATTATCATAATGGTATCATCTGGTGAATGAGCAGTACCGGCATGAATCAATTCTATTTTGATATCACCCATGTCTAATGTTTTATTTTTTTTGAATGTTTTATCAGGTTTGACCAGATATGTTTTTTCATTAACCCAGGGAAATAATGATTCCCGGCGTTGATTTAGTCTATTTTTTGAGGCGGGATCATTAATGTAAATATAAGCCGATTCCTGCGCTAGAATAGTTGCGTTAGTGTGTTCTTTAAATGCTTGTAAACCGTAGACATGATCGGCATGGTAATGCCCGGCTATAACAATACTGATTGGTTTGTCGGTTATCTTTTTTATAGCAGAAAGTAATTGGTAACCCAGAATCGGAGTGCCCAATGTATCGTAAACTACTACGCCCTTTTCGGTTATAACAAAACCCGCATTAGATGTATGACCTTCATTCTCCGAACCCGGTACACCGGATAGACCGATGACATAATATACGGGTGTTTTTTTATAGTGTTGTATTTTGAAGTTAACTTCAGAATCACCGTAAGGAGTGCTTACAATAGTGGCAGCATGTGCACTGTAAGAAAACAGAATAGGAATTGTCAGAAAAAATTTAAGTAAATTATACATTTGAGCCTCGAGTCGATACTCGATTATTGTACATTAATTGACAGTGAGTTGCCTTTCTTAAAGATAAAACAGCTTTTATAAATTTTTCTTGGCGCTCTTGGTATCTTGGTGGTTCAATTAAGCTTAAGTCAGCTCACCCGGATTAAAAATTCGGCCGTATTCTGCTATAGCAAATCGATCTGTCATCCCCGCTACATAATCAGATACCACTCGAGCCTGGCCTTTATCACCGAATTGTTCTTGATAGACATGAACCGTTTTTTGATGTTCGGGCGGTAGTAGTTTTGTATCATTCATGAAAGCAGAGAATAAACCTGAAATAATTTGTCTGGCTTTATTTGACATACGATGCACGCGATAGTGTTGATACAATTCCTTTCGCAAAAATTGTTTTAAGCCGAGTATTTCAGAGAGCATTTGTTCGCTGAATTGCACAATGGCCTGTTTTTGTCGTCGTACATCGTCCAGCGTTTTAATGTCGTGTTCAATAAGATTTTGTTTTGATGTCTCAACTAAATCGATTACCTGATTGTTGATCAATCGCCGGGTTACTTCATAAATAAGTCGGCGCTCGGCTAAATCAGGATATTTTTTTATTACCTCACAATATTGATCATTAAACAGCATTACGTTTCGTAACTGTTTGATGGATATTAATCCTGCTCGTAAGCCGTCATCAACATCGTGATTGTTATAAGCAATTTGATCAGCGAGATCGACCAATTGGGCTTCGAGTGAGGGTTGGGTATGATTTAAAAAGCGTTCACCCACATCACCCAGTGAGGGTGCTTTTTTTACTGCACAGTGTTTTATTATGCCTTCTCGAGACTCAAACGTCAGGTTTAAACCATCAAATTCCGCATAACGTTGTTCAAGCACATCAACCACACGCAATGATTGTAAATTATGCTCAAAGCCATCGTAATCTATCATGCAGGCATTTAAAGCATCCTGTCCTGCATGACCAAATGGCGTGTGACCAACATCATGTGCTAGTGCGATTGTTTCAGCGAGTTCTTCGTTTAAGTTTAATATTCGGGCGATGGTACGACTGATTTGCGCGACTTCGATAGAATGGGTTAATCGGGTGCGAAACATATCACCTTCGTGATTCACAAAAACCTGGGTTTTATATTCCAGGCGGCGAAACGCACCGGAGTGAATAATGCGATCACGATCACGCTGGTATTCACTGCGGTATTCAGGGCAGGGTTCATGATACACACGGCCTTTGCAGGTGTTATTACTACAGGCATATTCAGCAAGTTTATTCATCGTTAATTCAGTGTTGTGGCGTTGTTCGAACCTGTTCTAATGTTTCCTGCAGCAGCTTGGTATCAAACTCTTTAGTAACAATAGCATAATTAAGTGACTGTAATAATACCAGGCGTAATTGACCGGCAATGACTTTTTTATCAACGGCCATTAACTCTAAAAATTGTGAGGCACTAATTTCATCAGGTGCACGAACGGGTAACTTCACAGCTAATATTAAATCTTCAATCCGTTTAAGTTCAGCAGGTGTTATGTTGCCCATCCGGCACGATAAATCTGCCGCCATTACCATTCCTGCTGCCACGGCTTCACCATGTAGCCAGTTGCCGTATCCCATTCCGGTTTCAATGGCATGGCCGAAGGTATGACCCAGATTTAAAATTGCCCTAATCCCCGATTCATGTTCATCTTCGCTGACGACCTTTGCCTTGGTTTGACATGACGTATCAATGGCGTAGGTCAGTGCTTCGGCGTCGCGTTGCAGTAGTTTAGCGCAATTTTTTTCGAGCCAGTTAAAGAACTCGGCATCCCGAATAAGACCGTATTTAATCACTTCAGCTAATCCGGCACTGAGCTGGTGATCATCGAGCGTGTTTAAGGTATCGGTGTCTGCTATGACGCATTGGGGTTGATAAAAAGCACCTATCATATTCTTACCCAAGGCATGATTAACACCGGTTTTACCACCCACAGAGGAATCGACCTGGGCTAATAAAGTTGTGGGTATTTGGATAAAGTTAACACCGCGCTGATAACTGGCTGCAGCAAAACCAGTCATATCACCGATAACACCGCCGCCTAAGGCTACCAGGGTACATTTGCGATCAAATCGATGCTCGAGAAGTTTGTCGAAAATCTGGTTTAAAACGTCAAGATTTTTGTATTGTTCACCATCTGGCAAGATCACGCTCTGGCAATCATAAGCCTGTAACAGCTTAAGCGTTTTCTCGAGATACAGCGGGGCGACCGTTTCATTACTGACTACCATCACCTGTGTACCGTGAATGTGCTGAGTCAGGAGTGACTTATTGGCTAATAAATTTTGACCAATATAGATTGGGTAACTACGGTCGCCGAGATCAACGTTTAGCGTCTTCATGGTGTGATTTTCTGCTTAATTTTTCTATTAAATATTAACGAACTGCTGCAATTATTTAGAGCAGTTCATCTGGTTAAGACAGGATACGGTATTTAAATTAGGACTTAAACCTCAGACACGCAGGTTTTGTTTAATTTTGTACAAATCTCTTTAATGACGTCACGAATTTTCTGGCTTTCAGTCGATATGGTTATATCCGCAATCGACTCGTATAATGGATTACGTTCTGCAGCGAGTTCTTCGAGTTTTCCTCGCGGATCATCGGTTTGCAGTAGCGGGCGTTTAGTATCGCGGTGAGTGCGTTCCAGAATTTGATCGATGCTGGTGTTAAGGTAAATCACCGTACCGCGACTTACCAGAAAACCGCGATTTTGCTCCGATAACACCGCGCCGCCCCCGGTTGCCAGGATGATGGTGTCTTTATTCGTTAGTGAGTCAATCATGGCTGTTTCACGCTTGCGGAAGCCGGATTCGCCTTCGAGCTCAAAAATCAGCGGAATATCGACACCAGTGCGTTTTTCGATTTCTTTATCACTATCAGCAAATTTCATATTCAAGCACTTTGCTAATTGCTTGCCAATAGTGGTTTTACCGGCACCCATTGGGCCGATCAGAAATAGTGATGGTGATTTTTGCATGATGTCCTTTTTACACTTTAGGCTAGTGTAAACAAAAACGGCGTTAATAGTAAGTATCTACTATTAACGCCGTTTGGAGGAAATCTAAATTCCTCTGAGTGATTAGTTTAGAGTCAAATTCTCTTTTAAAATCTTGGGAGTAACAAAGATAAGTAACTCGGATTTCTTATTTTCTTCAAAGGTATTTCGAAATAACGCACCGATTATGGGCAAATCTCCAAAAAATGGCACACGTTTAATATTTTCGGTTTTGCTTATTTCATATACACCACCTAAAACAATGGTTTCACCATTATTAACTAATACCTGAGTTTTCACATTCTGGGTATTAATTGGTGGCACACCCAGACGGGCACGGGAGAAATCGGCCTCATCTTTATGTACTTCCAAATCCATAATGACGCGGTCATCAGGGGTAATTTGGGGTGTTACTTCCAGGCTTAAAACCGCTTTTTTGAAAGCAATGGTGGTGGCACCACTTGATGAGGCCTGTTCATAGGGAATTTCCTGACCCGATTCGATTACAGCAGTGTGTTGGTCTGAGGTAATCACTTTAGGACTGGAGATCACTTCAGAGCGCCCTTCCGCCTGAGCTGCACTGAGTTCAAGTTCTAGCAATGTACCAAACGGGAGTTTTGCAATTGCAAGACCGATACTAGCAGCGGTTGCCAGATTAGAAGTTGGTAAATCCACATTTAAACTATCATTTAATTGCAAGGGATCACCATTAATCAAGTCGGTAGTTCCATTCAAGTTACCGGTCGCATAGCGGTTTCGACTACCTTGAACATCAACACTGGTGGCACCAAATCGAACCCCTAGCTCCTTACTAAAATCGTCCTGAGCTAGCACGATACGAGATTCGATTAAAACCTGTCGTACGGCAATATCAAGTTCATTAACCAGGGCTTCAATTGCTTCGATATGTTTCGCAGTATCACGCACCAATAAAATGTTTGTTCGTGGATCCAATGCGACACTACCACGGTCTGACAACCAGGCACGGTTTTCTTTGTCAGCCTCAAATAATTCTTTGAATGATAATGCTTTGGCATAATTAATCTGGATAGATGCATTCTCTAATGGAGCCAACTCTTCTATTTGTTTATTGGCTTCCAGTTCCAGTTTTTCACGAGCGGCAATTTCTTCAGCCGGTGCGATTAACATCACATTACCGTTTTTACGTTTGTCCAAGCCTTTGGTTTTTAAAATAATATCCAAAGCCTGATCCCAGGGAACGTTTTTCAATCGTAAGGTTAAGTTGCCTGAGACAGTATCGGAGGTAACCAGATTTAATCCAGTGAAATCAGCAATTAACTGCAATACGGCACGAACATCAATGTTTTGGAAATTTAACGATAAACGTTCACCGGTATATTCAAATTTCTTCCGTAATTTTTTCTCTTCGGTGATACGAATGGGTTTAATATCAACAATGAAGTTGTTATCGGTTTGATAAGCAATGTGATCAAATTTACCGTGTGATTGAATAACAATTTTCACACCACCACCGGAGTTAAATGAATCCACGGTATCAACGGGCGTTGCAAAATCCAGAACATCCATGCGGCGTTCCAAATCGCCCGGCAGCGTACCCTGGGGGATACTTAAGACCACACGATCTCCCCGTTTTTGCATATCGATAGGTGTATTAGGATTATTCAAGGTAATGATAATACGACCTTCACCTTTTCGACCACGACGAAAATCAATATTGCTGATGTTGTTATTAGATTGCTCTATTTTCGTTTCACCGGTTTTATTCACCTTAGTGGGTGCAGATAAGGCTGTACTATCAGTATTTAAAGTTAAGAAAATGTGATTGCCATCAACCAGTGTTTGATAAGGAACCAGTTTCGTTAAGTTAATCACGACACGGGTTCTATCGCCAGCTTCAATAGCGGTAATGTGTTTTGCAATTCCAACACCAATATGTTGTTTTTTCTGTTTTACAGAGTTTGTTGTATTGGGCAAATCAAGTGCAATTCGAGCAGGATTGTCTACTGTAAAGCTACCGGGCTCAAAGGCACCATCGCTGAGGGTTAATTGTATTTGCACACGGTTACCGGGCAAGGTTGAATAACTAATATCAGTTAGTGTATTCGCATTAGCCAGGGTTGTTGTCGCAAATAACACCAGCATGGATTGGGCAATTAATAATTTTCGACGTCGCGATTTTTTTAATTGTTGTCGAGTCGATGTTACTAACTGCTTTAAATAATTATATTGTTTCATAGCTATACTTCTCCGTTCACTATTAATCACTTTATTCGCTGATAGTCAGTGCGGCATCACGGTCAAGCCAACCGCTATTGCCATTAGTGATTTTTTCTTTTATTAACACATCAGTATCAGTAATTGATGTTATTAATCCAAAGTTTTTTCCTAAATAATTACCGATTTGAATTCGGTAAACAGTAGCGTCCGGTGCTTCTATTAATCCCCAACGAACACCATTTTTTTCCAGATGTCCAACAAAGCTTAAGGTGTCGAGAGGAAATTGTTCCAATGCTTCTCTTTTGCGTCCACTAATAGGACTATCTGCAGTATCGTCAGCCGCAGTGGCTTCAGCAAGTGCCTGAAATGTTTGAAATGGGTCACGAATTTCATGCGCCGAGTAGGTAAACGTATCATACGGTTTTACTTCGGGCAGCGGTTTCACCCGGCCTTTATGTTGTGATTTAATTCTATCAACATAAGCATTTAAATCTTCATGTTCATCACCACTACAGGCTGATAATAATATCGAGACTAATACCACACCAAGGAGTGATTTAGTATTGTGAACATTTATGTTTTGCGCAAGTTGTTGCGTTATTTTATTCATTACTATTATCTACCGCGTTTTTTCTTTTTACGTTTTTTCTTGGCCTGACTTTGCAGTTCCTGTTCATCAAGGTAACGATAGGTTTTCGCGACTGCTTTCATGTGCAGTTCCCCCGTCTTTGATGATTTAATACTAATATTATGCATTGTTACGATTCGAGGCAGTGCTGCTACGCCACTAATGAATTCACCAAACTGGTGGTAGGAACCGACTATTTCTAAACTGATGGGTTTCTCTGCATAGAATTCAATGAATCGTTCCGATTCCGGTTTAAACAATTTGAATTCAACGCCACTGGTTAGCCCGGTCTGGGTAATTTCATCCACCAGGTTTTCTACTTCGGTTTTACTGGGCAATTGGCGTAGCATGGTGCCAAATGATTCTTCCATTTCGAGCATTTGTTTTTTGTAAGCATCAAGATTGGCTGCTTTTGCCTGTTTTCGTTCAAACTCTTGTTTTAGCGTTATTTCTCTTGCGCGAGATCGATCCAGAGATTCATTTTGCGATTGTAAATCCAGAAAATAACCACCAACCAAAACACCAATACTGACAATAGCGATTAAAATTATTTTAATCGGCATTGGCCAACTGCCAATATTATTGATATCTAAATCTATTTCACTAAAGTTAATGTCTTTCATGGTTTTATCGTCGTTTTTTCTGTTTTTTAGAATCAGCTGGAGCATTATCATCTTCAGTGAGATGAACTACAGTCAATTTAAATTTACGGACACTAAGATGTTTGCCTTTATCCGATTTAATAA
The DNA here is from genome assembly GCA_048061315.1 of Gammaproteobacteria bacterium. Taxonomy (GTDB): domain Bacteria; phylum Pseudomonadota; class Gammaproteobacteria; order UBA6429; family Thiohalophilaceae; genus CAYQUC01. The sequence goes on along the minus strand of JBGMRJ010000006.1, from coordinate 26,919 downwards.
CACTTAAATTGGGATTAGCCATGGATTTTGAGCTGTCCAGGTTTCGCATAAAGGACGATACCCGGGCATTGGATTGCGCTAAACCTTCAATCGATAAGCCTTTTCCTTGTTGTTTAACTTCAGTTAAGTAAATACCATTGGGTACTGTTCGTGCTAAATCATCAAATAATCGCACTACCTCAGGCCTATCACGTTGTAATTGTTGAATAATTTTCATTCTATCGAGTAGGCGTTGTTTTTCAGTTTCGATATTTTTAATTTCGGTTAGTTGTTTATCGACACCTTTGATAACAGATGTTAATAAGGTGTTTCGAGATTCCTGAGTGCTGATCATGCGGTTAATTTGTAGATGTGTCGCTAAAATGATTAGCACCATCAGTGCTAATGACATAATCATAATCGTAAAAAATTGTCGTTGCTGTTCTTTACGGAGTTCCTGACGCCAGGGTAACAGGTTAATTTGAGGCATTAGTCAAAACTCCTCATAGCAAGTCCACAGGCAATCATTAGTGCCGGGGCATCGTTACTTAAACTTTGTGCTTTAACACGTGATGCAATGGTCATATCAACAAAAGGGTTTGCGACCGTGGTATTAACACTGAGTTTATTGGCAATCATTTCATCCACCCCGGGTAACATGGCACTACCGCCGGCCAATACAATTTGATCCACGGTATTATGTGAGCTTGATGAAAAGAAAAATTGTAATGAGCGACTTACCTGTTGCGCCATCGCTTCTTTAAAAGGTTCAAGTACTTCAGGTATATAGTTATCCGGTAGGCCACCCTGACGTTTTGCCATGCCGGCTTCTTCGTAAGACAAGCCATAACGGCGTTGAATTTCTTCGGTTAACTGTTTGCCACCAAATACTTGTTCACGGGTATATATTGTTGTTTGATCGTGTATGACGTTAAGTGTTGTCATGGTTGCACCCACATCAAGAACAGCAATGGTTTGATCAACACCATTATCAGGCAATTGTGAGAGCTGTAAACTAAAGGCATTTTCCATGGCATAAGCTTCAACATCGATTATGCGGGGTTTTAATCCGGCAATCTCAATCGCCGCCATACGGACATCAACATTTTCAGAGCGTGATGCAGCTAATAATACATCAACTCGGTCAGGATCATTCTCAGAAGGACCCACGATCTCAAAATCGAGGTTAACTTCTTCTAATGGGTAGGGAATATATTGGTCGGCTTCAATCTGTATTTGCTGTTCCATCTCGTCTTCATTTAAGGATGATGGCATGGAAATAACCTTGGTTATCACAGCAGAACCGGCCACTGCAGCAGCAGCAAATTTATTACGCGAACCAGAGCGTTTTACAGCTCGTTTAATTGCCTCACCAACCGCTTCGACATCGGAGATGTTTTTCTCGATGACCGAATTATGGGGTAATGGCTCAACAGCGTAACTCTCAACGCGATATCGAGCGCCAGTTTGACTCAATTCGAGCAATTTTACAGCAGTCGAACTGATGTCTAACCCTATAACTGGTTGTTTTTTAGCCTTTAGTAAATCTCCAAATCCCATAATTTTATCTGTCTTTTTCGTTTTTAATGCGTAAGTTACAGTGTTTAGTTAGCTTTGTACATTAACTAATCACATTAACTATAGGTCAAGTGATAATTAAATACAATGTCCGTATAGTGTTACCTGATATGAAGCCTTATACTGTGTTGTTTGACACAGCATAAGAATGTTTGTTGAGTGACAATTACGCCCGAATGAAACCAATAATTAAAAAAACACTAAAATACAGTTTCTTTACTGGACTCAGTCTTACTATCTTAGGAGTGATTTCACTATTTGTCCTGTACCTGGTTATCACTCCCAGACTACCATCAGTCGACACTCTTAAGGATGTCCGTCTACAAGTTCCGCTTCGGGTCTACACCAAACAAGGTGATCTGATTGCCGAGTTTGGAGAAGTAAAAAGACAACCCCTTCAATACCACGAATTTCCATCATTACTCATACAATCTATATTAGCGGCAGAAGACGACCGTTTCTTTATACATCCAGGGGTCGATTACAAAGGTATTTTGCGTGCAGCGTTCAAAGTTTTGACAACTGGTGAGCGATCTCAGGGTGGTAGTACAATAACTATGCAAGTTGCGCGTAATTTCTTCCTTTCGAGAGAAAAAACCTACACCAGGAAGATAAATGAAATCTTTCTGGCGTTCAAAATTGAGAAGGTGTTAACAAAAAAAGAGATCCTGGCACTGTATTTAAACAAAATTTATCTGGGAAAACGGGCTTATGGTTATGCTGCTGCAGCCCAGGTTTACTATGGTAAGACCCTCGATGAGCTAAATTTGGCACAAATCGCCATGCTAGCAGGATTACCCAAAGCACCCTCACGCTATAATCCGATTGCTAATCCAGAACGGGCAACAATACGTCGAGATCATATTTTGAATCGTATGTATCACGATTTAAATTTTATTATCGAACCTCAATATCAGGCAGCTATAACCAGTGTTGATGATGCCGTGGTACACGGACAATCCATTGTAGTCCAGGCACGTTATGTAGCCGAGATGGTCCGTAATGAAATGGTCGAACGTTTTGGACCAGAAACCTATGTCGATGGTTATTCTGTTTATACCACGATTGATAGTCGACTACAGAAGATAGCCAATACGGCATTGCGCAGTGCCTTGCTGGCGTACGATCGGCGTCATGGATATCGTGGTATTGAAACGCACTCCGAGGACGTATCGCGCTATATTACTGAGGTTGCACAAGACTCAACCGCGATTGAAAGTAATGATGATCGGGATATGTTTGAACTGTGGGACGCTGCACTTGAAGAATTTTCTTCGGTCGGGAAAATGCAGCCAGCTGTCGTGGTTTCAGTTTTTGAGAAAGAAGTTTATGCCCGGACTAAAGACGGCAATATTGCCTACATGTCCTGGGAACAACTTGAATGGGCTCGCAAATATATTGATGACGATATCCGTGGTCCGGCAATAACGACAGCGACTGATTTATTACATGAAGGCGATGTTATCTATATATACCCAGCGAAAAAGGGTTGTTCCTGGTTAGCTAAAAAACCAACCGTATCCGGTGCAATGGTATCCTTAAACCCAAAAGATGGCGCAATCGAATCTTTAGTGGGTGGCTTTAATTATTATCAAAGTAAGTTTAATCGCGTTGTTCAGGCGAAACGTCAACCGGGTTCCAGTTTTAAACCGTTTATATACACAGCAGCATTAGATAAAGGTTTTACAGCTGCAACCATGATCAATGATGCGCCGGTGGTATTTGATGCCCCGGGGCTGGAAGATACCTGGCGGCCTGAAAATTACAGTGGCCGCTTTTATGGCCCAACACGTTTGCGGCAGGCATTAATCAAATCGAGAAATCTGGTCTCAATACGTCTACTGCGTGATATTGGTATTGGCTACTCATCTCGTTATTTGAAACGCTTTGGCTTTAAGCGAGAATCCATTCCACGCGATTTATCACTTGCGCTTGGTAGTGGCACTATATCACCGCTTGAACTTGCAAAAGCCTATGCTGTATTTGCAAATGGTGGCTATCAGATTAAACCGTATTTTATTGATTATATCGTTGGGTCGAATTATCAATTGGTCTCGCGATCCTCCCCTGATACTGTTTGCATCGAGTGTGAAGAGATTGAAGAAGAAGAACTGCCAACCGAGAATGTGCAAACAGTGATAGCGCTACATGATGAGGTATTATCGCAAAGTAGTAGTGAAAATCTTGATGATCTCGATCTTGAAAATGACGATATTATAAGCCCGGATCAAAATCCTGAACAAAGTATTGAAGCCAATCCGGAGTCAGCCGATCAACAAGTCATTATTCTCGGCATTGACGAAGAGCAAAATGATACAGTGGATACTTCAGAACCAGCAATACCAGATGAGCAACAAGTCGTTCCCGAGTTTGATTATTCAGACCTCACTGCAGAGCAAATTAACGAAGGGCCTTATGAAGTCGTATTGGCAAAACGCATACTAACACCGCAAGTTTCATTTTTAATGAACACCATGTTACGCGATGTTGTTAGATTTGGTACCGGTCGCCGTGCGAGGGTTATCGGTCGCAAAGACTTATCCGGTAAAACCGGGACCACTAATGATCAGCAGGATGCCTGGTTCGCCGGTTTTAATGGTGATGTTGTTACAATATCGTGGGTTGGTTTTGATAATCCAAAACCCTTAGGCAATAGAGAAACCGGTGCCAAAGCAGCGCTGCCGATGTGGATTGACTATATGCGGGAATCATTACGCGGTAAGCCTGAAACACCTTTAGATCAACCACCGGGTCTGGTATCAATCAGGATTGATGCTAAAACCGGCTTGCCATCAAATATAAACAGTGAAACTACTTTATTTGAATTTTTTCGTGAATCACACGCACCGACAACAGAGAGTTACAATAATCAAAATCAAAAACCTGTGGATTCAACTACTAGCCAACCGTCAAATATCACGGAAGAAATATTTTAAGCTATAATTGAAAACATTCATGGCGAGATACAGGCCAATATAGAGTCATAAATTCGTAATAATTTAGATTTACTATAACGTTCGATAGACAAACGTATTTTAATGACACGACGGAAACATAATAATAATCGACAACGGCAATTAATAGCGCAACAAGCCGCTAAAATACTGGCCAAGTCCGGGAACCGTGACTACCTGGCCGCCAAGAATAAAGCTGTCGAGCGTCTTGGTATCTTAGATAGCAAACAATTACCCACCAATAGTGAAATTGAAATAGCATTAATCGAATATCAACGACTTTTCTGCAGTGACGAGCAACCCGAAATAGTTAATAGCTTACGGTTGGCAGCATTAAAAGCCATGAAATTATTTTCTGACTTTTCACCTAAGTTGGTTGGTTCGGTTCTCGCCGGGACATCCGATAAACATTCACCGGTACACCTGCATGTTTTCGCAGATACCAGCGAAGATCTCACTGTGTTTTTAATTAACCAACACATTCCGTATGAAATTGGTGAACAAAAGGTACGTTATGGCCATGATAATCTTGAAACTCAAGCGACGATTAATTTTTACGCCGGTGATATTCGATTTTTATTAACTGTATTTGTAGCTGAAGGTAAAAAACAAATACCGATGTCGCCAATAACTGCAAAAACGATGCAGCGGGCAAATTTGAATGAGGTTGAGAAATTGGTGGAAGCATCTAACCTTGGGTTACAAGGTTAGATAATTATAGAATTTATTGAATCGTATTGTTACTGACTTTAAGACGGTTATAACGCGTCATGGCTTGCGGAATGCCGGCACTTTTAAAAAGTGCTAATGCTTTAGGAATATTTACCTGGGTGTGGCCAAGTCCTTTTTCATAAATTAATCCTAAATTATTCATTGCGTAAACATTCCCCTGATCGACTGATTTTTTATACCAGTTGATAGCTTTGGGATAATTTTTTCCAACACCACGTCCTAGTTGATACATCATGCCTAAATTATTTTGAGCAAAGGCATCGCCCTGTTTTGCTGCCTTCTTATACCAGTATACCGTTTTGCTATCGTTCTTTTTGGCACCACGACCATTTTTATATAATAGTGCAACAGCATATTGGGAATTCACATAACCATTTTCTGCCGATTTCAAAAACCATTTAAAGGCAAGCTTTTCATTTTTATTAACGCCTTTGCCTTTTTTATACAGTGAAGCGATTTTGTATTGTGCTTCGGCATTGCCCTGTAGTGCGGCTTTTTGGTACCACCGAAATGCTTTACGGAAATTCATTGGTGTTCTAATACCCTGCTCATACATTTTAGCCAGTTGTATTTGAACGTTTAAATTACCGTATTCGCCAGCACGGTGTAACCACTTGTAACTTTTTGCCGGTTGTTTATTACCACTAATACCTTCAGCGTAAATTTTAGAAATCATTAATGCCGAAGCAGCGTGCTTTTTCTGAGCTGCACGGTATAACCATGAGAATGCTTTGCGGCTATCTTTTTCTACGCCTAATCCCTTGTAGTACATTAAGCCAAGATTATATTGTGAGACAACGTGATTTTTTTTAGCTAACTTCCACCAGGTTTTCATTGCCAGTTTGTAATTGTGTTTGTTATAGGCGGTATAACCTTTTTTAAATTCTGCTTGATATTGTGCTGTTTTTGTCAGTTTTGTATTTTTAGTATTTGATTGAGCGAATGCATTTGATGCGATTACCAGAAATAATAGACTTGTTATAAAAGGTGACTTCATTCTTGAACTCCATGTATTTATTAATTTAAAAATGAAATGAGTATTTTTAAATTGAGTGTTCGATATTAATTTTTTTAATTATTTTATAGCGCTATTAAAATCAACGGGATAATTAATTAGCACTTTATTTAAGTGTAAATTAGATATTTATAATTTACAAACGGATCTGCACCGAATTGCCAAACGGGTTATGTAAAATAAATAACGGTTAATTATGAGAAGTCACTATTTGAGAATTAATTTAAATTAATTAATTTTATGTTTTGTTATTTTTACTCTATTTGAAAAATTAAAATGCGCTATTTGGTGGGTATTGCGTTGATAAAAACCAATATGTAGTGTGTAAGGATTCACTAATCATTATAAATTTTCTGAAAATTTAGCAATATAAGCAAACACTAATTTGTTTTCTGCCGTTTATGCCGAATCTCTCTTAACATAATAAAAAACAAATTATTTTAAATTTCTTGATGTCGATCAATTATTTTGTAATGCCACTCCGGAAGCAATTGCTGCTTTCGCAACTGCAGCAGGTACGACATCCAGCAAACGTTTATCAAACGGTTTGGGTAGAATATAGTGACTGCCAAACTCCAGATGACTTAATTGGTAAATATCGAGGACGTCTTGCGGTACCGGTTCATGCGCCAGTTTTGCCAGTGCATGAACAGCGGCAATCAGCATTTCGGTATTAATGTCGGTAGCACGAACGTCCAGGGCTCCTCGAAAAATAAACGGGAAGCCGAGGACATTATTAACCTGATTTGGAAAATCACTACGCCCGGTAGCCATAATTAGATCAGGTCGGGTAGCAAGAGCAAGTTCGGGCTGAATTTCAGGGTCAGGATTGGAAAGAGCAAAAATTATTGGTTTCTCAGCCATTAATTTAATTTGATTGGCATTGACTAAATTTGCACCTGATACACCGATAAGAGCATCGGCACCGGTTAACGCATCATCGAGGGTTCGTGCCGGGCTGTTAAGTGCAAATTTTAGCTTATAGTGATTTAAATCCTCTCGTGCTGAATGAATCACACCGCTTCTATCGAGCATAGTGATGTTAGCTGCAGGAACGCCCAATTCTTTCAATAAAGTCATGGATGCAATTGCCGCAGAACCGGCACCTAAACAGACGATTTTTGCCGTTTGTAGTGATTTACCCTGTATTTCAAGAGCATTGATTAATCCCGCAGAAATGATCATTGCCGTGCCATGTTGATCATCATGAAACACCGGAATATTAAGACGTTTCTTTAGTGCTTTCTCAATTTCAAAACAGCGTGGTGCGGCAATATCTTCAAGGTTAATTCCACCAAAAGTCACTGCGATATTGGCAACAGTGTTGACGAATTCATCAACCGAGCAGTTATCAACTTCAATATCAAAGACATCAATATTGGCAAATTTTTTAAATAACACTGCCTTGCCTTCCATCACCGGTTTTCCCGCCAGAGCACCCACGTTACCCAATCCCAATACTGCAGAGCCATCGCTGATTACTGCAACCAGATTACCTTTAGCGGTATAGTCATATGCACACTCAGCATTTTCTGCAATAGCGCGCACGGGTTCAGCAACTCCTGGAGTATAGGCCAGGCTCAAATCTTCCTGGCTGCTGACCGCCTTTGTAATATCAGTCGCAATTTTTCCGGGAACCGGTTGAGAATGGTAATCGAGTGCTTGTTGTTTGCGCGTGGCTGGATCCTTAGCAATTTTATTAGTCATATCAGCTCTGGTTGATTGGTGTATTTATCGAAGAAGCATTTGTTTATCAATGTACCAAGTGTAGCAAAATTACAGAATTTGGTTGTCGATTATTTTATGTCAACGAGAGTTTATCACTACTGTCTCGTTAACTTTCTAGCGAGCACTAAAGTAAGGATATGGAACTGGTGTTACCGCAATTAATTCAAACGTAGACACAGCTTGAATTTTAACGGGACAGCAGTGAGAGTTTATATTTAAAATAATAAGAAAATTTAAGCGTAAAAAATTAAATGGAGGAGAATCGAAACTATGAAAATTATTGGATTAAATTTATTTTGTAAGATCTTTTAAAATAGTATTAATACGATTTTTTCCGAGCTTAACCCAGGATACTTCACATTCCAGAGTTGCTCCCTGAATATCATCTTTGTTGAATATCATCGTTAGAAAATCAATCCAGCTCATTCGCATATAGCCGTCTTTTAAAATAGGGCAGGTAATGTTAAGTGCTGCTGGTATTAAAACTTCATCTTCTGAGCCGAGTATACGAAAAATCTTGATTTCATCCATTGATTCTGGCTCATATATATCCCCTATTTTAGTTCCAGTTGGTAGTAATGCTGAGGTGATGGGGATGAATATTTCCTGCTCTTTTAATAAAAAGAATAATTGTTGATAGTCACATTCTTTATGTTGCTCCGCAATATCAGCCATTACGGTTTCGATATTTCTATCGTCTGGAGTCGTAGAAATGCCGAGAAGTTTAAGAACGTTTTCGATTTGATGATTTAAGTGCATAAAACATTTCTCGATTTTATTGACGGATTGTATATAAAAATTACTGTTTATTTCCATAATTTAAGTAAGTACTTACATTCAAGTGTCTAGATATAGCTACATTAACTGTAAATCAAATGCCACTTTACATCAAGGTTATTGTGACGTGGTAAATGACATAAATACTTATAACCGTATAAAATTAGTGGTCATATAATGTTTTTTTATGTTGATTTAATTTGTGGTCATCAATAATAAGTGTGTAATACAAAAATAATAGTTATTTTGATTGTTTAGAATTATTTTTTAAGGTTAACGCAACAGGATGGCGTATTAGCATACGAAATTGTTTCTTATTGGGGTAATACATAACATAACCTCGTGCCGTTATTTTTTCCCCGGGTAATTTATTAAAATCAATAGTGTTAAAAGCATGGATATTGGATTTATTAATGCGAAGTGCAAAGTCTGATCCGAGATTAACCCAGATATTTTTTTTACTATCAGCTACCCGCGTTACGATACCGCTCACTTGAATGAATTGACTTTTATAATCGCTAGCTGGCTTTAAATTCGCTACGTCAACAGTCTTATAATAGCTGTTTGACCATAAACCGATATTCAATCGTTGCGCCTGTTTGTCTAGTTGGTCGTAGCAGCGATATTGCCAGCTATTAGGCGGTACATGTAACGAACGAGCCAATCCATTTTCAAGCATAACAGCGCTGATATTTTCTCGATGACCTTGCTTATCAGTGACAAAAATGTGTGCCAGCAGTCGGCCATAGCGGTCATTTTTTTGAACACCATAGCGTATTTGTATTGCTTCCGATTTTTTGATTAGATTACGAAGAAAATCCCGAGCTTTCAGGGCCAAAGGTTCGGCTTTATTGCCGTTATTATCGTTGCCAAGTTCAGGGGTATTGATACCGATAATTCGTAGCTTTCGACCATCGCGTAATTTTAGTGTATCGCCATCGTGAACGTAGCTCACCGTTACCGTTTCATCTGCTTTTTGTTCTGGAGCTAATGTACAAGCACGAGTGGTAGCAGCTGATACTACCGGATTTAAAAATAACAGAGTGGAAATAAAAAAAGCACTCAACTTGAGTGCTTTTTTTTCAGAGCTAATGAAACGGCCAAAATTCAGAGGCTTATTTACCTGCTTGACCGTATTTCTGACGGAATTTATCAACTCGTCCAGCAGTATCCAATAATTTTTGTTTGCCGGTATAAAACGGGTGACATTGGGAACAGACATCCAATGTTAAATCTTTACCAACGGTTGATTTGGTTTTAAATTCATTACCGCAGCTACAAGTAACATTAATTTCGGCGTAATCCGGGTGAATATTGGTTTTCATGATAAATCCTCATTTTATGTGTTGACCAGAGCCACCTGCGACGTGTTAAACACTCCAGGCACCGTGGTTTGCAAGGTCGGTCATTTTACGAGAAAGCATGGGTAACAGCAAGATATAAATAAAGCAGTCTAACTGATTGTTATTATTATGTTTTTAATCATTAGAAATTCACTTTGTCGCTGTTTTGATAGCCTTAAGAGGGTGAAACGAGATATCACCATAATAGGCTGTGGCCGTTTCACCGGTATTATCGGTGTCGGTCATAATGGCGATTCCGGTTATGTGCGGTGGTTCTTCACCAAACGCCGTTTTAAAGTCCTGATAGATATTGCGTTGCTCCGTTATCCATGTGTTGAGTTTTAACGAGCCGCTTTGAACGACAATCATCTTAACCCGAGTGGAATAGGCATTAGACTGAATAGTGCCAATAGCAGACTTGTTATCCCAAACGTAGTTTAATGTCGCCAGCGGTGGTAATTCGCCGTGCATTAAGGCATACATTTTAGCCTTAAAACGATCGCCGGATGCAAGTTTATTAATATCATAATCAAACGTAACGTAAATACGCGCCGGATAATCATCCCCCTGTTTGGTGTTGATGTCGGCTTTTTGTAAAATATTGTTAATATTCCAACGCCATTTTAATATCGGAAATTTTTTAGGATCAATATTAACTTTTTTCAAAATTCCAGACGCACCGCCATGACTAAATGCTTTTATGACAGTTTGATCACCGTGATTAACCAACGTGTAAAAACTTTGTTGTTCTATACTCGGAAATGATAATTCCTGCCAACCGGTTGGTATAACCGAATCTAATTTTTCTTGCGAAAATAACGCAACTTGAATGGGTTTGGAATTATCAACAGATGATTCTTCAATATTGTTGTATGGCATACACGCAGCCAAAGATAGTAATAATGACAGCGATAGTACTGTTGATATTACTTCCTTTGTCGTAATGCTATTTGTGCATCGGTTGTCAGTCATACTAATCCTAAAAATCGGGATTAGAATATAATAATGGCTTTGGTAAATACAGAGTCAAACACCAAAAGTGACTAAAATGTGATAAATAAAATATTGTTATAATTAAGATTTAATTGTAAATAGTCTATTAAGTTTTATTTAAGCCGCATTAACTTAACATAATTAATTAAACAATAATTCTATTTGAATATTGAACGAACCACACGTATTAATGTCGTATTGATAAGTATGTTTCACGTAAAATAGTAAGTGAAAGTAAAAAAAAATTTAAACTTACTAAAACTATATTTATTGTTTACAGTAACAATTGGAGAAGGAAAATCATGGAAAAGTTAAACAAAAAACTAACGAAATTAATAATAACTGCTGCATTACTACTGCCTATGTCGAATAGCTTTGCAAATCATCCAATACAAATAGACGCGCAATCATCAGATACTGCTCAGTTCTCTAATGTAACATCTAAAATGCAAGGTGATTCGATTAATATTACTGGTGAGTTATCGGGAAATAGTAAAGGTCATATGAAAATTCCTGGTAAAATAAAACTGGAATTACTTGATGGTAAAGATGCTATTTTAAAAACAATACTTGTACCGCATAAATTATCGACACATAAACGACACAAACACAGAGCTAATAAAACTTATATTTTTAACAAAAATATTGCAATTAATTCTTTACACGTAGTTAAAGTTCGAGTTAGTCAGGATACATCTGGAAACTAAACTGATTTTATGAAGAAGAAAGAAAGTCTCTCACGCTATTGAGAGACGTTTTAAAATCTTCCTGTAGTATTTGTTAAAACAAACTTGAGTCATAAATATTAACGCTACCATAACTACGTTGATTAACAAGGCCTTGTGGTTCACCAACAAATAATTTATTTTCGGTTGGGCTAAAAACGAAAGAACGACCAAAGTAAGCATAATCCGTTGGGGAGTTTGATGCCAGTACAGCAGAAGGTCGATTCACCCAGGCACCGGAATCGTCTTTTTTATAGATAAAAACAGCACCACCTACTGGGCTGGTATTTCCACCAGTAAAAATGGCTTTTTCATCATATACTTGACTAAATAATCCACCTATTGCCAACAGAGTACCGGTATTATTAAATGTGATATTTGAACCAAAGTCACGGGTTCGTGATGCTGATGACACAAACACAGTATCTGGAATCGTTTTCCATTTATTCATGCTGTCTTTACTAAATAACTGTACCTTACCTCCGCTATACGTTTTGGTGTTATCCAGTATTATTTGATTTGTTTCTTCACTAATTGCAATCGAATTGCCATCAGGACTGAATGCTATTCTTTGTCCAAAAAGCGCGACTTTATCACTTTGTTTTGGTTCAAAAACAGTTGCGGCGACAGAATTCCAACTTCCGTCTGTTTTTCTGGAATAGAGCTGCACCTTTCCATTTGCGTATGTATCACCAATAGCGAATAGAGTGCCATCAGGATTAAATGCTATCGACATATCAAATAAATTGGGTTCGTTAAAAGCGTGAACATTAAACGTGCTTGTTGCTTGCGTTCTCCAAGCTGTTGCGGTCTTATTGTAGAATCTAACTATCCCTGTGCCATTCTCAACTACGGCCAGTGTTTTATTATCCGGGCTAAATTTGAGAGCCGAGCCAAATTTGAAATATTTACCAGGTGCAGGTGAAACCAGAATTGTTGAATTTGCTATATCCCATTCACTTACAGTATTTTTAGTAAATATTTCTACTGTACCTGTGTAAGCAGGTTGTTTTTTACCGGCACTTTGTCGAAAATCACTTATTGCAATTACATTTCCATCAGGACTATATGCAAATGATTGCAGTATATTCGTCCATGGAGCGGTCACAGAAGAAACCATACTCCATTTATTGGCTTTATCTCGTTTAAATATTTCTACAGCCATAATTAAACCACCACCGTCCTTAATACCTTCCTTCGATGCAACGGCAACACTAGTACCGTCAGCGTTAAACTCGACTTTAAAACCAAACCGTGCATTTACCCAGGCATAACGTGAAGAGAAAAAATCAGATTGGCTATGGCTGGTATTCAGAGCTGGACCCGGAGTAATCACATTACTCACTTCAGATATTTTTGTGCTTGTACTGTAACCAGCAAGAACGCGATATTCAAAACTATCGCCAAATTTTCTATGAATTATCGGATCAGTAAATGTTAATTGTGTTGTTGGAAGTTGAGGGCTGATTTTATTAAAAATATTTTTATCAAGAAGTGATCTTTCAACTTGATAGTAGCTAACTGTAGCTGTGCTATCCGGGGCATCCCAGGTTAATGTTGATTTATTATTGTTATAACTGGCAAATACTTTTTTCGGGCTACCGGGTTTATCAATTGTTTGATTATCCGTAGTTGCTGAATTATTATTACTACAGGCATTGAGCAGAATGAAAGTGCTTATAATTACTAAATTAAATTTAAACGAAACTAATTTCTTTGACATGATATATATCCCTTTATATTGCGAATTCAATTTAGAAATACAATTTGTAAAAAATATTTCCGGATCTGATCGATTGATTTTCCATAATATCAAAGTATAAAACAGTTACATGAATTTAAAATGAATGAAAATTAGAGTGGTTAAGTATAACCTTACAATAAGAATCAGGTGTATCCCAACTTGATCGACGTTAGGTCATTAGATTTACGATTTTATTAATTTAACGGTTTCAGAGAGTAATGATTGATTGTTACAGGCAATATAATTATAAATAGAACTAAACTCAACGGCTACATTACCAAGCTCATGTCCCGAAAGATCCGTCAATACCCCCCCCGCTGTTTTTAAAATGGGATAAGCCAGTAAATTAAAAAAATCAGAAATACCACGTGCTTCCACCATCACATCGGCAGCATTACGGGCAATCTCGCACATCTCAATGGCGGCATTATCAAAACCACGAATGTCTCGAACGGCAAAACATAAATTTAAAGTGGCATCAAGTTGTTGTTGGGCTGCACCATAACCGCAGCGTAGGTAGGCAGTTGCTTCTGAAATAGTGTGGTTACCCTGACAGGTAAGGGTGATGGCTTTATTTGAAATACTATTAATGTAGGTACTTTCTTTTAAATCAGAATAATAAATATCACGACTGCGCAGGCCGTAGACAAAAGCGAATGTTAAATCATTTAAACAGTTAATTTTCGGTTTTGGTGAAATCGCAATAACCACACAGGGGTCGCCAACACCGCGCTCCCAGTTTAATGAACCATCGATGGGATCGATGTAAATAGAAAATTCCGGATTATCGTGAATAATCTCATCAACGGATTCAATAAAAATATTACAGGGATGGTCTCGCAGTATTTCTGTCGCAATACCAGCAGTAATTTTATCAATATCGTGTGTTGATTTTAAGTTAGCAGGATCATCCTGGGTTTCACCGGTAAATCCAAAACGGGTAACATCATCATATAAATGATTTTTTATCGCGTCATTAATTGAATAACATAATTTAAGATAATTCATAATTCGGTAAATTATTACTCATCAAAAATAAGATTAAATTGATGTTCAGAACTTTTTGTATCGATTTTTATTTGAGCTAGATCCGGTGATGCTTTTGCAAGATAGGCACAAGCGGGTTGTATCCTGTTATCATGACCATCAAGAATGGCATTAACGAGGTGATTTGAAACATACTGCAGTCGTTGAGATTTATTAGCGTTAGGAATACGATTGCCGTCAATATTGATTCCATCGTCCATATCGTTATCCATTTTGTCTAGAAACCGTCGTTGTAAGCCTGGTAGGCGCTGATTGCGTTTATATTCAATAATTATTTTGCCATCGAGAATAACAACGAGTAAATCTTTCATCAGTAATCAAATCCCGATTGTAGTAATAAAACAAAAATGTATACTAATTGTTATTAAAGTTATTTTCTATGGCGAATTTCTGAATGAAAGAAAACTCGTGGAATCGAATCTATTAAATAGTGTGGTCGTTTAAATGCAGGAATGAATCAAGCAAATAAAGGTTTAGACGTTAATTTAGCCCGGAATCTGAAAGGGTAAAATTTTTGCCGATTTGTCGGGTTGCGAGGCTTTGTTAGTGTAGCTATTTTCGTCGGTATACTGTTGCTGTAATTCATCAAAACTATCCCACATTAATTGCGATATTTTAATGCAAGCCGATAGCGGCGTTTTGGTGGTTTGACGAATTTTATCCACACGCCATTGCAAACATTCAAATTTATGCCGCTTGGAATCAGTGATATGGTTTAAGGCATTGGCTAAAAATTGACTGCGTAATTTTTCAAAGGCTTGTGGATTACGACGAGCAAGTTCGGCCCATTTATCAAAATCTACCCGGTATCGTCTCATTATAAACCGCCTTAATAATACGCAAATTAACAATAACTGTTATCTATAGTTTATGCCAGATTAGTGGATTGTTTGGTGTTTTGAGTGATTATTATACAATAATACCGAGTTTAATGCCGGCTTTGAGAAGTCAGTAAAGTATCCACCCCTGGATGAACCCGGAGTGGATTGGACGTGGAGAGGCTTAAACTGCTTGAAATGGTAAAATTTTAGCCATTTGTAACTGCACATTCACTTTCACTTTATTGTCAGAATTTTTCATTTCCATAAATAAAGTATTTAATTGCTCGAACGATTCCCACATCATTTCAGTAATGGCCATACACGAACCTAGTGGCGTTTTGGCTTGTTCACGGGTGCGGTCGATGCGCCATTGTAAACACTTCATTCGATGTTGCCGTTCTTGTGGCAGGCTGGTGATATAGTCTTCGATTAATTCAAGACGTAATGCTTCAAATTCCTCAGGACTGTTTTTTGCCAGTTCCATCATCATATCGAAATCAAATTCCAGGTCGATATCTTTTATTTGTTGTTTACTATTACCCATTTACTACACCTTCGTTTTCAATACACTGCGAGCTTGATGCCGGCGTGATGTTTCGTCGGGCATTTTCATCGTTGTGAGGAAAACGCAATTAATTAATAAAAATACTCAAGTTTTATTTTTATATGCCGCTAGCAATTAGTTCTGTTGTTGATCTTACGGCTTAAAATCATCTTCCGGTAATTCCAAAAAAATGTCAATAAATCATTAACTTAGCTTATATTGAGCAATTAATGTACTACATCAGATAAGTGACATAACATTTTGTAACTATTATGAAAATTTGAAAAAGGCTTTAAATTCGATTATCCCGCTGATATCGAGTGAAACAGAAAATTATTATCAGTTATGTGAACTTAGTTGCGTGGAAAAATACCGTGTGCGGTATTTATCGGGTGTACGATTGAGTGTTAATTTGAAAAAATGCCGATCAATAACCAGTAGTGATCGGCATTATAGTGCTCAGTAAAAAACACTAAGTGAGTTTATCACCGTTTATTCATCGATTCGAAAAACTCATTATTGGTTTTATTGGTTTTGAGTTTATCGACCAAAAATTCGATTGCGGCGATCTCATCCATTTCATGGACAACTTTTCGCAAAATCCACATTTTTTGTAACTCATCTGGTTTGGTCAGTAATTCTTCACGACGAGTACCGGAACGGTTGATGTTAATCGCAGGATAAACGCGTTTTTCAGCGATGCGTCTGTCAAGGTGAACTTCCCAGTTACCGGTGCCTTTAAATTCCTCATAAATCACGTCATCCATTCGTGAGCCGGTTTCGACCAGTGCGGTAGCAATAATGGTTAAACTACCACCATCTTCAACATTACGGGCAGCACCAAAGAAACGCTTGGGGCGGTGCAAGGCATTGGCATCCACACCACCGGTCAGTACTTTACCGGATGAGGGGATTACAGTGTTATAGGCTCGCGCCAGACGTGTGATGGAATCGAGCAGGATAACCACGTCTTTTTTATGCTCAACCAGGCGTTTGGCCTTTTCAATAACCATTTCAGCAACTTGTACGTGACGGCTGGCAGGCTCGTCAAAGGTGCTGGCTATCACTTCACCATGGACGGATCGTGCCATCTCGGTGACTTCTTCTGGTCGTTCATCAATCAGTAACACAATCATGTGGATATCAGGATTGTTATGGGTAATTGAGTGGGCGATGTCGTGTAACATCATGGTTTTACCTGCTTTCGGTGGTGATACAATTAAACCACGTTGGCCTTTCCCTACCGGGGCGGCCAAATCGATCACGCGCGCGGTTAAATCTTCACTACTGCCATTACCTTGTTCGAGTATTAATCGTTCATTAGGGTGTAGTGGTGTCAGGTTTTCGAATAAAATTTTGTGTTTGGCATTTTCAGGCGAATCAAAGTTGATTTCATTGACTTTGAGTAATGCAAAATACCGTTCGCCGTCTTTAGGTGGCCTGATTTTCCCGGCGACGGTATCACCCGTGCGCAGGTTAAAGCGTCGAATTTGGCTCGGTGAGACATATATGTCATCAGAACCGGCTAGATACGAGCTGTCAGCTGAGCGTAAAAATCCGAAGCCATCTTGTAGAATCTCAAGTACACCGCTGCCGTAGATGTCCTCACCCTTTTTAGAATGGGCTTTTAATATGGAAAAGATAATATCCTGTTTCTTGGCTCGGGCGGTATTTTCGACGCCCATTTCCTGTGCTGTTTCAATTAGTGAGGGTACGGGGGTTTGTTTGAGTTCTGTGAGATTCATGGTTGCTCTGATTTTATTTGGGTTAAATTAATGGGCTAATAATAAACGCATTTATGCACAAATTATCGAAATTGTTGTCTGAAATTAGTTTGTCTTTATTTTTAAAATTTGAGTTATGTTTTGTGAGGATGCCTGTTTTTATGTAGGCTAAATTGTTAAAACCGAAATCTTTATATAGGATAAAGATATTTATATTTGATTTAGTAAAAATAACACTAAATCCATCATACGTCCAGTCCTGAACGTGAATGTTTTTCAATTTTGAGATAAGACGCTAGTTAAATAGCGTCTTATTTGTTATCTGGTTTATAGTAATTACAGATTACTGTCAATAAATGCTGTCAATTGCGATTTTGATACAGCACCTACCTTGGTTGCTTCAACGTTACCATCTTTGAATAGCATTAATGTGGGTATGCCACGAATACCAAACTTAGGTGGTGTGAGTGGATTTTCATCAATATTGAGTTTAGCTATTTTTAGCTTATCGGCGTATTCGGTAGCGATTTCATCCAGAATTGGCGCAATCATTTTACAAGGTCCACACCAGTCGGCCCAATAATCTACCAGGACAGGTTTAGTAGATTTCACTATTTCTTCATCAAAAGTGTCGTCAGTTACAAACACGATTTTATCGCTCAAGATTGTTCTCCCATTACATTTATATTGTAGTCGTTATTTATAAAACTATCGTAATACACATTAAGCACAGTGACAATTAAGCCGTTATTTACGATATTCCCTATTTTGTGCCTAACTGGCTTTAGTTTTCAAGTCCTGTGTGACAAAAGCTGTTATGCTGCCTAATAATGTCACAACAACACTTAACACAATCAAAATTTTCTGACTTTGAGTTAGCCCCCGAAATACTCGAAGGTCTAAAGCAGGCCGGTTATCTTAATTGTACACCAATTCAGGAAAAATCTTTGCCCTATGCTCTAAAAGGGCAGAATATTACCGGGCAAGCTCAAACTGGCACGGGTAAAACAGCGGCATTCTTAGTCGCCTGTTTTCAATATTTACTGACTCATCCTAAAGATGAATCTACATCATCCAGTAAAACACAGCCACGTGCAATAATGATAGCGCCAACACGCGAGCTGGCGATACAAATCCACAAAGAAGCTATTCATTTAAGCAGTCAATTGAAATTTAAAATGGCATTAGCTTATGGTGGTACCGGTTATGAGGAACAAAAACAAACAATTCTGGATGGCACCGATATTTTAATTGGTACTCCAGGGCGAATTATTGATTACTTTAAACAAGGTGTGTTTAATTTAAAGGCGATTCAGGTGATGGTGCTCGATGAAGCCGATCGGATGTTTGATCTGGGTTTCATCAAAGATATTCGTTATCTACTCAGGCGCATGCCCGATCCGGATAAACGCTTAAACCTGATGTTTTCAGCCACATTGTCGCACCGGGTAAACGAATTGGCCTATGAGCACATGGATAATCCGCAGCAAGTTATTATTGAATCAGAAAAGATGACGGCAGCGGGTATAACCGAAAGTGTTTATTATCCGTCGAAGGAAGAAAAAATACCGTTATTGCTCGGGTTGTTACAACAAATGAAGGCCTCTCGAACATTAATTTTTATTAATACCAAACGTAGCGCTGAAAATATTCAGGCTTGGCTTAAAGGAAATAACTGGGACAGTGAAGTCCTGTCGGGTGATGTGCCTCAAAAGAAACGCGTGCGCATTTTAGAGAATTTTACTGCCGGAAAACTGCCAATTTTAATCGCAACCGATGTTGCGGCACGTGGATTACACATTCCGGATGTTAGCCATGTTATCAATTTTGATTTACCACAAGATGCTGAAGATTATGTCCATCGAATCGGGCGCACCGCTCGCGCAGGTGCAACCGGTGATGCCATTAGTTTCGCTTGCGAAGAATACGTTTTTTCACTCCCGGATATTGAAGAGTATATTGGTCATAAAATTCCTGTTGAGAGTATTGCTGAAGAATTATTAACTGAGCCAAAACCTCGAGTAAAAATCGAGCGACTAAATCCACCACGGCACAATAAAAAAGGTGGCTCCAATCAAAAACGTCGGCCTTATAAAGGCAACCGACCTGCATCAAAATCTTAATAGTTACTAAACTTTATTAAATGGTTTTCTTTGTAGGCAAATACTCAAGACAGCTTTTAAAAACTGTTTGTGGATCAATCGCTGCCAAGCCTTTTTCCGGGTGTGGCATAGCTTCGGCTTGCAATACAGTGAATTGATCATCCGGCACGAAGGGTTGGCAATCACTGGGTGTGTGTTTGCTAAATAGCGTGATCACTTTGGTGTTAACTGCTGCAGCGATATGCATTGGGCCAGAGTTGGGGGTTATTAATAAATCGTAACGTGCCAGGGTTGCTTTATAGCGTTCAAAATTGAGTGGTGGGCATTGATATAATGCTGCACCCTGACTTTGTTGTTGAATTGTTTCACCAATGGCTTGTTCTTCGGGGATTAAATCCATCATGATTTTGATGTTAAGATGATGCTCGGAGGCATAATTAGTAATTAATGTTGCCAATATCCCCCAATTTTCGATTAACCATACTCGGTGCTGAGAACTTTTTTTTGCGCGGCCAAAAGATTTTGCCAGGCCGCTAAATGAGGGATGGAAACCAATAACAAAATCACTTGCCGTTATTTGCAGTGTTTCTAATTGACGCTTTGCATCGAGTTTTGCCTTTTCAGTGACGACCAGTTTTAAAGGAAATGCCATTTTAGTGTTTACATCATCAGGATTAACCAGGTTCAAACAATATTGCGCGTAATGAATGCTTTTATCAGAAGTGGATTGTAATGAATGAATACTCGAATTAAGCTGGGAAAATAGCTTTAAAAAATTAGGATTGGATTCGAAGCAATAAATATGATCATACTGATCTTCGTTTAAGCTTTTTTTAATGTTTATTCGTGTGAGCCATGGTACTAATGATTTTCTATCATACAATATGAATTTATCGATGCGATCGCTAAAGCCCTTAAAGGTACGCACACCATCACTAGTTGTTAATAATGTTATATTAGCATGTGGGAATTTAACCAATAGCGCTTGCATTGCCGGTGTGATCATTACCATGTCACCAATCCGACCAATACGAGCAACTAAAATTCGTTTTACTTGCGGCAAAGTTCTTTTTCCTGTCGTTTTTATCGATACACTTCGGTATGATCCACTATAGTGTATTTACACATCAATAATCTAGAGTAGGAATAACCATGGCACTTAAAGTTGATATTTCATTTGGTGAATTACTGGATAAAATAACCATTTTGCAAATTAAAAGTGAGCGTATCTCTGATGCGGCAAAATTACAGAATATTCACCATGAAATGGAGTTACTGCAAAGTATCTGGGAAAAAAGCGAAGAAGTGAAAATCGATATCAAGTTTGAAATCTATGAACTTAAAGCGATTAATGAAAAACTCTGGGACATTGAAGACGATATTCGCGATAAGGAACTCAAAAAAGAATTTGACAAAGATTTTATTGAATTAGCACGTGCCGTGTATGTCACCAATGATAAACGTGCAGATTTCAAACGTAAAATAAATGTAAAACTGAATTCAGAATTGGTCGAAGAAAAATCGTATGCGCAATATAAATAAATACTATTAAATTTTGAATTTAAGATTTGAAACGAAATCGGGGTAAACTGATATTATAATACATAGCCAACAACCGTAATATAAAGATAGTTAGTCCTGATACGATTGCTGAAAATGTTATTTCCTGATCCAAATATAACAGTCCAATAAAGAGCAATGATCCTATCCAGGATACGGTCGCGTATAGCGGGCTTAGAAATACGATTGGTGTCTCATTACACAATATATCTCGAAAAACGCCTCCCATGGTCCCTGTTACTACACCCATAAAACTTGCGATGAGCGGTGGCGCTCCTGCCATGACTGATACCAGTGTTCCAGCTATGCCAAATGTCGCCAGGCCGGCAGCATCGGCAATTAAGAAATATTTTTGCGATAATGGCACTAGTCTGGCTATTACAAAAAAAATAACAGCACTAACCATCGAAGCAATAAAAAAAACTTGATCATTGATCCAGAAAACATCTCTACCAAGCAGCACGTCACGTAAGGAGCCACCGCCTAAACCTGTGGTAATAGCAATTATAATGACACCAAATAAATCAAATTGCTTAGTGCCGGCTTTAAGAACCCCCGAGGTTGAAGAAACAACAACGGCAACTAAGGTTATCCAGTATAAATTTTCGAGAAGCAGTGGCGAGGTGTCTAATGGCATATCTTTAATTAAGGTGTTTGCATCAGGTCTTAGTTTAGCGTTAACTGTAATGAAAAGCTTTTGATTTTTTAATGATAATTTAAGGCAAAAAAAATTATAATAATCGCAATATTCGCCTGACTTTTTTATTAAATCGCTTGGTCTGTGTTTGAGGGTTGTGCTTGATTGGACTCGGCAGCGTTGCGGCTAATTGCGCAGACTGGTAGCGCGATAGTGATATTGCAGAAATTCCCCAATAATGTTTTGCCGCAGCTTCGATGCCATAAACACCTTTACCAAATTCAGCAACATTAAGGTAAATTTCTAAAATTCGTTTTTTGTTTAAACTCATTTCCATTCCAAATGTTAAAATTAGTTCGT
Source organism: Gammaproteobacteria bacterium (assembly GCA_048061315.1). Lineage (GTDB taxonomy): Bacteria > Pseudomonadota > Gammaproteobacteria > UBA6429 > Thiohalophilaceae > CAYQUC01. The sequence goes on along the minus strand of JBGMRJ010000006.1, from coordinate 4,556 downwards.
GCCATTTGCGCAACGGATTGCGTGATGAGCTTAGAAACATGTTTTTGATAGTTTGTTGCGAAATCGTACTACCACCATACTTGAATTTCATGTGCTCCAGGTTGTAGTCCATGGCCTCTTTAAATGCTTCAACATCGATACCCTGATGTTCATAGAAACGGGCATCTTCAGCGACCAATACAGCTCGCTGCAGGTGTTTTGGTATCCAGGCGATTGGTATTGGGGTCCAGTGTAATTTGGGTAAGGATGGTTGCTGTTGTTTCTTAGCCAGGTAGTGATTAATAAACTCAGTCTTTTTAACTTCACCGGTACTGTATTGTGACCAATCCGGCCATAGCGAGAAGATATAAATCGCATCGAGTAAAATCAAAATGGCGACAATTCGGGAAAGCCAGATTAAATTTCGTTTGAGCCGCTTACGGTTGTGACGTCGAAAGTAATTGAATTGTCTTATTAGGGATGTCATTTATAGTGTTACGTCTTAAAACCAAATTACTTTAGCAAAGTTAGCATTGCTATTATGGTGGTGGTTCGCAATTCAAAAAAAAACCCATTCAGATAAACTGAATGGGTTTTGAGTTAATTTATTAATTAAATTACATCGCGGGATTGTTGCGATTTTTATCCAGTTTGCATGCAAAGCAAATTGAGCATAAGAACGGAGTTGCAACCAGAGCCAATAACACACCAGCAATCAGTAAATTGAATAAAACGCCTGTAACTATTTCCATTTTTAATATCCTTTTAAAGTTAGTGTACGTCGATATAAAGTGAAAAGGAGTGAGCTGACGAAGAAAGTAAAAAGATGTCGACAAAAGTTAAATTATTTTTAAGTAGTCGCAGGTTTTTACAAAATTAGTATCGACATCCTTTTCGTTTATATTTACAAAACAAGTAAGTTTATGTTTAGAGTAGATCTAAAATTATACATTGTATTCAATAATGCATAACTAACTTTATAGAGGACAAATTTACCCAGCGCCAGTAAATTGTTTAAAAAAATGCTAGAAAAAATTAATAGGTGATAAAAACACTATTATAAAGCATTTTTCTAATATGCTTTATGTTAATGTTAGTTTATTAGTATACAGTGTTAGTATGATGTAGTGTTTAACTACACCATACAATTAAAAAAAGATAAAACAATTTTTAATGATGCATCATATGATCATCGTGATGATCATGTTTCACAGTGTATTTAAGCATGAGATAAAGCGGTGTCGCGACCAGTGCAATTATAAAAGCAGCTATAGCAGCTACGCCCAACACGTCCAGAAATATATCCATAGCAATTTCCTCTTGTTGTTCACTATAAGTTTAGTTTAGTAAAAACAAATAGGGGAATATTGATCTGGATCAATTGAAAGTAATACAGAACTAAATTTTAAATTGTTGCATCAAGGTACTCAGCTCGTTTGACAGGTTATTCAGCTCAGAACTGGCAACGGCAGTTTGATTAGCGCCATTTGCGGTTTTTTCACCGTGATCACTTATTTTAGTAATATTTTTGTTGATTTCTTCTGCCACGGCATTTTGTTCTTCTGCGGCACTGGCAATTTGAGTATTCATTAGATTAATTGTGGCGACTGCGGCGGTTATGGCTTCGAGTGAACTGCCGGTTTCATTGGCTTTATCAACACTTTTTTGCGCTTGCTCGCGTCCCTGGCTCATCACAGTAACGGCATTTTCAGCACCAGATTGTAATTTTTCAATCATGGCCTTAATTTCAGTCGTTGATTCCTGGGTGCGCTGTGCCAGTGTTCGCACTTCATCGGCAACCACGGCAAAGCCGCGCCCTTGTTCACCGGCACGAGCGGCTTCAATGGCTGCGTTAAGTGCTAATAAATTGGTTTGTTCGGCTATGCCTTGAATAACATCGAGTACCCCGCCAATACTCTGGCTATCGGATTTTAAATTTTCGATAACATTAGCTGCATTTTCCACATCGGAAGCTAACTTACTGATAAATTCGATCGATGCATTAACAACTTTTTGACCATCAGTGGATTGTTCATCGGCTTCTCTGGCAGCCGATGCGGCTTCAGTAGCACTTCGAGCTACTTCAGTGACTGTTGCAGCCATTTCATTAATTGCGGTGGCAACTTGTTCTGTTTCTGATTGTTGGGCGTTAATGGCTATGGTGGTTTCTTCGGTAATACCGGTCATTTGGCTCGATGCAGACTCAATTTGCACCGTGGCATCATTCACTTGTGAAATAGCCTGGTGAATTTTGGTTAAAAATAAATTGAAGTAATGACCCACCCGATCGATGCCATCTTGTCCATTAACAGCGATGCGGTGGGTTAAGTCGCCATCCCCTTCGGCAACATCACGCATATTTGTTTCAAGTACTTTAAGCCGATTAACGATCATTATGCGGAACATCCAGAGCAAGGTTAGTACTATAATAGTACCACTTAAAGCCATGGCAACGGCCATACTAATGGTTGATGCTTGTAGGGCAGAATCACGGGCGTGATCCATTTTCTCGATGTTGGCAGTATTTTGTGCTTTAGCGATAGCCAGTTTGGTATTTAACTGATCAAAACTATAACCAACAATTACTTCGCCAAGATCTAAATCCTCATAAACTATTGGATTTGCAGTATGTCGGCCTTTTTTGATCATCGACTTATCATCTACGGTATTAAGTAATTTCCCTTCAGCATCAATAAAAGCCACGTAACTAACGTCTTCATCAGAGCTAACTTCTTTAGCGTAAATATTCAGTGTTGAAATTTCAGATTCTGCAATGGCGTTGGGCGAAATAGCAGCCAGCAGTGAAGCAAAATTTTCAATTTTAGCTGTAAGGACACTTTTTGCGTCTTCAGTATTTTCATCAAACATCGTTTGTATGGTTTCATCCGATGTAAATAATAACTCATTAAAAGCAGCAGACTGTTGAGATAATATAAAAAATCCTGCCAGCATGAATGTGACAACCATTGATATAATTAACCCAATCGTAAATTTCCCTGCGATATCAATTTTGTTAAATATATTTAATTTCTTTGATGATGATGAAGTCATAATACAAACCTGTTGTGATACTTTTATTAATTAGGCACACCGCATTGATGTAAAGGGTCAATAGGGTGCACCTGAGTTTCAAAAAAAATTAAACCTTAATTATAAGGTGGTAGTTTTAACGCTTTTAATGTGACTTTTAAGTCATCAAGACTGAGTGGTTCAACAAAGCCGGCAATTTTAGCTTTTTTGCTGGCAGCGTCAGCACTGCTTAATTTTAGCAATGCCGATTTAATCTTATTAGATAGTTCAGGGTTGGATTTTTTAGTCGAGCTCATGTACCACTGCGGATATAATTTAGTGGTATGAACTGCCGTTAAACCATCTTTTTGAGGATCGATAACTACAAAATCGGACATGCTGATTTTGCCTTCTTTTGCCATAGCTTCAAGTAATCCCGATTTTACCATTCCAGCATCATAGGTACCGGCTTTAACTGCAAGCACAATATCATCCTGGCCTTTGGCTTCTTTAAATACCGCAAAATCTTTATGAGGGTCGATACCTTTATCCATTAAATATTTCACTTGAAAGACATAGGCAGCAGCCGAGCGCTTAAATTTGTAACCCATTACCTTTTTGCCTTTTAAATCTTCTGCTTTAGTGATACCACTGCCTTTTTTAGCAATGATGACACCGGCAAAATGCGGACCCGATTTTTTCTTCAGCGTTACCAATGGTGATGTACCCAGCTTTTCCTGCATTGCCACAGTTAATACCGGGTTAGCAAGCATATAGTCAACTTTACCAGCGGATACAGCTTCGATGGTTTTGTTTGGTTTTAATGGTACGATTTTAATTTTTGTACCGGTTTCTGCTGATAAATATTTACCGACTTCAGACCAGCGTTTCATGGCTTTTAAATTACCACGCGATGCCATGACACCAACTTTAACTTCTGCCGCTTGAGCGAAATTAAGGCCAAGTAGTGAAACTGCCATGACCGAAATTAATAATAATAACTTTTTCATTTCCGGGTTCCTTTGTGTATTGATAGATAGTTTTATTTTTAGCGGCACAATGTTAAGTAGCTTTAGCTGGGGTAGAAGAAAATGGAGATAAAATCAGGGAAAATGCGAGAGTAAATTATAGAGTACTAATATTGCATTAGTACCCTGCTGTCAGACTGTAATCCGGCTGCCTAGTGTATTACATAGGAATATGATGACTTTCTTTATGGTGTTGCCATAAAGCCACAATAGCCATAAAGATTGTTAACAGAGTGTCAAATAAAAAGTAGCTCAACATTAATGCTAAAATTATTGCGATTACGATGCCCATAACTTTCTCCGATAGTAACGCTTATACTTAAAGTCTAGCCGTAAATGTTAAGTACGGCTATTGATGTAGATCATTCTGATGCGCATTATGGAGAGTAGCTCGGGCGATTATTTTTATTAAAATGAAATACCGTAGGATAATCCGAAAGAGTCCTGTTGCATTTTAATATCGGCGTTACCACTGGTGCCGGGCACATTAGAGTTACCAATCACCTGGTTTTCTAGTGCGCGCATGTAAAACAGACTTAA
>JBGMRJ010000005.1:0-57153 GCA_048061315.1 Gammaproteobacteria bacterium | reverse complement strand
TTAATATCATCGAGCTCCACCGCAAAACAGATAACTGGCACTAAAATCGAACTGGAAATAATTCCTAAAAAAGCACCTTTTACCTTATTCATTATTTTAATTATTAAGGTCACTGCCGTCCCGTTAACTTTTCAACGAGCACATAAAGACAGGATATGGAACGGGTACAGCCTACTAAAGACCGTCTGCTTCAAGGATGAAGCAGTCGAGCGGCCAGGGATGGCGAATAGCGAGTCTTTAGTAGGCTGTACCCGTTTCATGTCCGGTGATGTCGCAATCATTTCAAACGTAGTCATAAGCTTCAGTTTTATCAATATCTTGTTATGTTAACGGGACAATAATAAATTAAGGTAAAACCTCTGAAATAATACCCTTTAATAATTTCTCAACCGATTGTAACGCTTCATTGGATTTTTTATTTTTACCGTATGTAGGGCGACGATAAGTAACATAGACTACTTCTTTATCTTTATCGCCAGATAATTGATAAACGTAAATAATGTAAGGGCAAAACATAAAATTTCTGAAATCGGCCTCCATTGTTGCTCGTGATATTGTTGCCGAACAAAATTCAAAAGCCTCAGCATGCTTATAAATTACTTTAGTAGCACCGACATCTTTTGCGGTTCGAATGAGCATGTCACCGGTGTGTGCAATGGTATTAATTTTAATTCCAGTCCCCGTAATTGATAATTCAACATCATCACGAATGTCAGCATAAAACCCATTAATTTTATACTCAACGAAAGTTTCAGTTTCTGTTATTTTCACATCAGAAGATTCGTCAGCGAGTGCATTAGGTAATAACAATACTGAACCCGTTAAAATAGCAAGCATTACAATAAATTGCTGAAACATAGAGTTCACTCCATAACTAAATATTTAACATTTTGATTAAAGTTTATCACAGGCACTAATTAGAACACTATTTATTTAATGCCTTGCACAGTAAATAAGTTCAATATTATCGATTAATCGCGGCGTAATTTCTCTGACGTGCTTATCGGGGTTGGATACTTCATGACTATATAGTAAGAAGAAAATATAAATGTAATTAAGGTAGCTAATTGAATGACATATGAGGCTTTTGCTGAAATATAGCCTGACTGTAAGGCAATAATAGTAATTAATAATGAGAATTCACTTATCTGTCCTAATCTAAATCCGGCTTCCTTCGCTGTTCTGGGACGTTCTGCAACTTTTCGCAGCAACCAGCGAAAAATTAGTGGCTTGAATATTAATACAAATACAGCCAATGAAGCAGCTGGAATAATCACCTTAGTGAACATCGATAAATCAAACCCGGCACCGAGTGAAAAGAAAAACATCACTAAAAAGAAATCCCGTAACGGTCGTAAACTTTCAGCGATATAAACGGCTATGGGTCGTCTTGCTAATGCAATCCCGGCTACAAATGCACCTATTTCTACCGATAGACCAACATAATTAGCGAGTTCAGCTATACCAAGACACCAACCCAGGGCTACTAAAAAAATGTACTCTCGTATTGTGTCAAATCTGGCAATTAGTGGTAATAGTAAATATCGTTCAATAAGAAAAACTAACAGGATAATCATCGGAATTGTTAGTGCAAGCTTTCCAAACTGAAATAGTAGATCATCATTTCCCTGAGATGCGCCATGAAAAATAATAAGAATAAATATTGCGATTAAATCCTGAATTAACAACACACTAATTATAATTTCTCCAAGATGCCTGTGGTGTAATACTGTCGTTGGTAATAACTTAAGCCCTAGTATAGTGCTGGAAAACATCATAGTAGCACCAATAACGACGGATTCAATAAAACCAAACTGAAACGACAACGCAATCACAAAACCAACACCAGCAAATAGTAAACTACTTAAAAGCGTGGTTATCATGGCCTTGGAAAACATGTTTGATAAACTATGCGGATCTAAATCAAGACCCAAAAGAAATAACAGGAAGATAATACCGACACTGGCAATGTCTTCTATGATTTCTGGTTCAGGAACCAGAGCCAGCCCCCACGGACCTATTAACACACCTAAAAAGATATAGGCAATAATTAAAGATTGACGCGCATAAAGCGCTAACGATGCTAAAATTGCTGCACCAGTAAAAATTAAAAAAATAGCGTGAACTAATGATTCTGAATCCATTCTTAAAGCATAGCTACTTTATTTGTGGTTTAAACTAAGCAATAAGAATGAATGTAATGTTTTGACTGAAATGTATCTAATCTTGTTTCACAAGATTAGTATCGCTGCATTATTAAACTGGCGTTGGTACCACCAAACCCAAAACTATTCGACATAACACGATCTAAAGTAATATTTTCTTTTAACGCGCGCACAATAGGAAAACCCTCGGCAGCCGGATCCAGATTAGTAATATTTGCTGAAGCGCTAATAAAATTTCCTTCCATCATTAGTAAGGAATAAATTGCTTCATTCACACCCGCAGCACCCAAGGCATGACCAGTCAATGATTTTGTAGAATTAATAAATGGTATATTGTCGCCGAAGACTTCTTTAATTGCTTCAAGTTCCCGCATATCACCAACCGGTGTACTGGTACCATGGGTATTAATGTAGTCAATTTTTTGTCCGTCTGTTGTTGCTAGTGCTTGTTGCATACAACGAACCGCACCTTCACCTGAAGGTGCAACCATATCGGCACCATCGGATGTTGCACCGTAACCAGTAATTTCAGCATAAATTTTAGCACCACGTGCTTTAGCATGTTCTAACTCTTCAACAACTAAAAGTCCACCACCACCGGAAATTACAAAACCATCCCGATCGACATCAAAAGTACGCGAAGCCGTTTCAGGAGCATCATTGTATTTAGACGAACAGGCTCCCATTGCATCAAACAAAATAGTTAAGGTCCAATGTAATTCTTCACCACCACCGGCAAACACAATATCCTGTTTACCGAGTTGAATTAATTCAGCTGCATGACCAATACAATGAGCACTAGTAGAACAAGCAGAGGTAATAGAATAATTAACACCTTTAATTTTAAACGGTGTTGCCAGACAGGCCGAGTTTGTGCTCGACATAGTTTTAGTAACACGATAAGGCCCAACACGTTTAATGCCGCGCTCTCTTAAAATGTCAGCTGCTTCAACTATACTTGATGTAGATGGGCCACCTGAGCCAACCACCAAACCTGTTCGAATATTTGACACATCACTGTCGTCTAATCCGGCATCTTCTATTGCCTGTTGCATTGCAATGTAATTATATGCCGCGCTATCACCCATAAACCGTCTTACTTTACGATCAATCAGTGCTTCGGTATCAATATTCAGACCACCATGAATATGGGTTCGCATTCCAAGATCGGCATACTCCTGATGGAAATGAATGCCAGACTTACCTTGCCGTAAAGATTCAGCAACTTCAGTTTTATTATTACCAATACTGGACACAATCCCCAAGCCGGTAATTACAACTCTTTTAGTAGACATTGTTATGCTCCTTCCTCAGCTTTAGCGAACAAACCAACACGAAGATCATTTGCAGTATATATATCTTCACCATCAACACTCATTACGGCATCAGCAATACCCATGTATAATTTCCGCATAATTGTTCGTTTGATATGAATATGATAGGTCACCAGTTTTTTATCCGGTGTTACTTGCCCGGTAAATTTAACTTCTTTAGAACCTAATGCTCGCCCCTGACCCGGACCACCCAACCATCCCAGATAAAACCCCAACAACTGCCACATTGCATCTAAACCTAAACAACCTGGCATAACCGGATCACCTTCAAAATGACAGGCAAAAAACCATAGATCTTTATTAATATCCAACTCAGCGATGATCTCACCTTTACCGTATTTTCCACCTTCAGTATTGATGCGTGGAATTCGATCAAACATAAGCATCGGCGGTAATGGTAATTGCGCATTTCCAGGACCAAAAAGTTCACTGTGGCCACATTTTATAATGTCTTCTCTTGAGAAACTATTTTTATTTTCCATTGATAACTCTTTAAACTAATTGTAATTCGATAGTAAGGATAAAGCTCTTACTACAACATGGGGCAGTGAATAATTACGATTTAAATATTTATTTATTACACACTTTTCCAAATTAAATTCTGGGTATTTAAAAAACAGGTATTTTACCGTTTCATGGGGTTGAAACATAGTATTTCAAGTCATCTATATTGAGATAAATACAAATTTATACAGAAAATCAAACATTTAGCACAAAATAATCGAATATTTATCGTTTAACTCTGTGAAATCCTCGTTTTTGTGATTTTATAAAATTTATTAAATGCTCAACTTCTGGCGTTTTTATTTTTTGTAACGCCACTAAGATACCGTCCAAGGAGTTCAATTCCGGGTTGATAATTTTAGGAAATAATATTTGAAATGCCTGCTTTAAACTTTTAACACTATTTGATGAAAAACCAGCCCGCCGAAGGCCAACACTATTTAATCCTTTAACTGAACCCGGTACGCCGTCAGTAATCATATAGGGCAAAACACCTCGAGTAATTTTACTATTACCACCAACCATGGCGAAACAGCCAATAGTTGTAAATTGATGAACCATAACACCACCAGAAATAAATGCATTATTTTCAACAGCAACGTGGCCTGCTAGAGCTGCATAGGGAGCCATTATTATATTATTTGATAAAATACAGTCGTGACCTAAATGCACGCCATTCATGAGATAATTTTTATCGCCAATTTGAGTACTGGTTTGTGTTGAACTACCTCGATGAATAATGACATATTCTCGAAGAACGTTGTCGTTACCAAGCACTGTTTGAGTCGCACAGTCTTTAAAGCTGGTATCTTGTGGATCACCACTAAATATACAACCTTCATGAATTACATTATTCGAGCCAATTCGAGAACCTTTTTTTATACTACAGCGAGCATGAATAATATTATTTGAACCTAATACCACATCATCTTCAATAATAACAAAAGCGCCAATAGTATTACTTTCACCAAGAATTGCTTTGTTTGAAATAATGGCAGTTGAATGAATGGTATTTTCCAAAATAGAACCTTATATAGATAAATTTTAAAATAAATAAGTTCAATAACTTGTATTCGATTATATCACCTAAAATATACAGGGTCGTTAATATTTGGATGTCACTGTAAAATAGCCATTTTAATTAAAGCCACTAACATCAATGTCTGATAACTTACAACAATTTCTTAATTTAAAATTTGATAATCGCTTTGGAAGATTATCGAATCAGTTTCATACTAATGTCAAACCAACGCCGTTTAAATTACCCCATTATTTAGTGAGCTTTAATCAACAGGCTGCCGGGTTAATCGATCTTGATCAGAGTTTCATACCCGATCAGGATTTCATCGATTGTATCACAGCCAAAAAGCCCTTTCCTCATACTGATCCACTAGCCATGTTATATTCAGGACATCAATTTGGAGGCTATAACCCGCAACTAGGTGATGGCCGCGCAATCTTATTAACGGAAGTAATCAATAACCGAGGTGAACATTGGGACTTGCAATTAAAAGGATCAGGCTTAACCCCTTATTCACGCGATGGCGATGGCCGTGCGGTATTACGCTCAACCATACGTGAATATTTGTGCAGTGAAGCAATGGCTGGATTATCCATCGATACGACACGAGCATTGTGTATCATTGGATCAGATGATGAAATTTATCGTGAAACAATAGAAACAGGTGCCTTTTTAATCAGGATGGCACCAAGCCACATTCGCTTTGGAAGTTTTGAAATTTTTTATTATCGGGATCAACATGAACAACTAAAGACACTGGCAGATTTCACCATAAACCATTATTTTCCTGACATTAAAAACAATACTTCAAAATATGTCGATTGGCTTAGTGAAGTTGTTATTCGAACTGCCAAATTAATCGCACACTGGCAAGCCGTGGGTTTTGCACACGGCGTTATGAATACTGATAATATGTCAATTTTAGGATTAACCCTGGACTATGGTCCGTTTGGATTTCTCGAAAAATATGATCCGAATTTTATCTGTAACCACTCAGATCACAGTGGTCGTTATGCTTTTAAAGAACAACCCAATATTGGATTATGGAATCTAAGTTGTTTAGCTCAGGCATTACTGCCATTAATGACAATTGATGATGCAAAATCATGTTTAGCTTTATACGAAAAAGCCTTTATCAATGAATATGTATTTTTAATGCAACAAAAACTCGGATTTAGCCAATCCGAAAATAATGATTTAAAATTAATTAACACACTACTGGCATTACTGGAAAAAAATGGCAGTGACTACACACGTTTTTTTCGTTCCCTGAGTAATTTTTCAAGTGACAACATTCACGATAATAACGGAATTCGCGATGACTTTATTGATATTGCGGCATGGGACGAATGGGCTAATGTATACTGCGCCAGATTAAAACAGGAAAATTCAAATGATCAGAAACGTAAAATAACAATGAATTCCTGTAATCCAAAATTTATATTGAGAAACTATATTGCCGAAATAGCCATTCGGAAAGCTCGCGACGAAAAAGATTATTCAGAAATAGATCGCTTATTAACGGTATTACAAAATCCTTATGATGAACATCCTGATATGCAGCATTATGCAGATGTGCCGCCCAATTGGGCCAACTCAGTTGCGGTTAGCTGTTCATCCTGAATTGATTATCGGTTTTAAGAATAACGCATCCGGGTACCGTAAGTAATCGATAAATTTATTTCAGCAGCAGACAATTCAGTTGGAAAATACACACCGGAAACCCGTGCACCATTAATACTGGCTCCTGGCAATTTTGACCTGGACAAGTCAACGCCACGTAAATCCGTTTGCCGAAAGTAACAACCACTAAAATCAAGACCATCAGCATTAATTTTTCGAAGATCAACATTTCGAAAATCGCAGTTAACCAGATCACAGGATTCCCCTGCTAACCGTCGCTTATTGAATTCTTCAATTTCACCTTGTCGTAATAATTGATATAGCGGATCCTGGGATATTTTTGGTAATTCAGTCATAACAATCACTTTTATATTTAGAATCGATAACTCTAGATAACGGCAAAGTCAGCTAATGACTTTAGTTTGTTTATCACTACTGTCCCGTTAACTTTAAACGAAAGTAGTTTAAACATAGGCTGTACATACGTTTTAAGTCAAATGGTGCAATCCGGACATGAAACCGGTGCAGCCTGCTAAAGACTCGCTATTCGCCATCCCTGGCCGCTCGACTGCTTCACAAGGTGAATTGCGAAGTAAGAGAGGGCAGCCTGGGCTGTCCCTGAAGCAGACGGTCTTTAGCAGGCTGCACCGGTTCCATATCCTCCGTTATGTTCTCGTTAGAAAGTTAAATGGGGCAACAGTGTTGATTTTTATTAATTAATCTGAGCAGTGCATTGGTAGTATTCAATGCATTAAATAAACTTTCCTAAACCACAATAAAATACAGTGAACTGATACTGTATTTTAGGGTTAAAAATTATTCTTCATATTTTTTGAGTAATATACCATCGTCGCCACAACACTCTGCAACGCATTTTTTAACCTGGTGAATTGAGTTTTCATCACCTTGTAAAAAAGTCGACACCGGTAAATTACTATCAGCACAATCACAGCCTTTATCATCATAAACATAAACATTAGTTAAACCAATTTCGCGAGCAACATCATGCACTTGCCACATGATTTCACTGGGTGTTGCCGGTATATGACTTAATTTAAAAGCCGGGAAAAATCGGGTGATGTGCCAGGGACTTGTCGCACCAAGATTATCACGAATCCAGATTGCAGTTTCTCGTAACATTTCCAGATTATCATTTTTACCCGGAATTATATTAGTTCGCGTTTCAACATGCATTCCTAGCTGATGAGCTTTTTTAATCGAGCCCAATATTTCAGACACTTTGGCTTTTTTACAAATATCATAATAAAAATCATTATCCAGACTTTTAACATCGGAACACAATACATCAATGTGGGGAGCCATTAATTCCAGCGCTTCGTCAGTTACAAAACTATTGGAAACATAAACTAAATATAATCCGGCTTGCCGGGCAAATTTTGCCACATCGATAACATACTCTAGCCACACTGCAGGCTCAGAATAGGTAAATGCAATCCCTTGCACTTTATGGCGTAATGCAGTTGCAACAATTTCTTCGGGAGAAACAAAAGCCTCTGTTGAAATTCCTTTTGCGAGTTCATCCAGCGTTTGCGTCCCCCAGGATATCGTTAAATTATGACAACCATCACAGCGAAAACTACAGCCATAACTGCCAATAGACATAATTTTGGTTCCAGGCTGAAAATGTTTTACCGGTTTATCTTCAATTTTCCCGATTTCAATAGCTGAAATTATGCCATACGATAAATTATATAATGTACCGTGTCGATTAACATGAGCCTGACAAAATCCACGTTGGCCGTGTCGTAACCGACAACGCCATAAACACAAGTTACATCGCGTTGTGCCATCGTCCATTTTCTCTTGTAAGCCGGTCTCAATTAATTTGTATTGCGGGTTTTCAGATTTCTCCGAATTATCCATTTTGTTCGTTGTTGACATCTGGATCATAATATTTTCCTAAAAGAATTCATTTTTATGCCACGTTGGCTTTAAAAAGTAACGGTGCAATAATAATATTTAAACACTCATGTGCTTTTCGTAATGCCTGTTCCACTTCCTGAGTTGAACTACCGGATGCAAATATAAACCCAAGATAACTTGAGTTGTCAGGTAAGGGTATCACTTCATACCCTTCCTGAATTTGAATACTAACATCATCAATCAGTGGAATATTTTGTGCCGCTAATAAGCCTTCCACCCGTTTTAAAATGCCATGCTTCGGTATCGGTATCATTAAAACACCCGATGCTTTGTCATGTGGTAACTGTTCAATCGTTGGTATTGATTCCCCTATCGCGTGAGCTAGAACCAATTCTTCCAAACTAAGTCCGGTTCCAAATTGTAATAATCGTCCACACAGGCCACCAATAGTACGGGCTGCAATTTCAATAACCCAGATACCGTCTTCGTTTATACGACATTCAGCATGAATGGGTCCATGCCGTAAACCATAAGCATCACATGCTGATTGTAATGTTGCTATTAATTCTTGTTGCTGCGACTCGGTTAATTTTGAAGGGGTAATATAATACGTTTCTTCAAAATAAGGTCCGTTAAGTGGGTCCGGTTTATCGAAAATACTAAGAAGGGTGAATTTTTCATCTATTAAAATTCCCTCGACTGCAATTTCATCACCTGCAATAAATTCTTCTAGTAACAAGTATTGGTAATTTTCAGCAGATAATTTTTTATCCTGTCGTATTATTGTTGCAACTCGACGGCATGTCTTTTCTAATGCTTGCTCATCATCAACACGAATAACACCCAGACTTCCTGATAAGCCAATCGGTTTTACAACAACTGGAAATTTAATATTAGAAATCTGCTCAACACTATCTTGAGCAATATTGATAATAACAAAATTTGGAATTTTAACATCGGCATCACGTAAACATGTCCTAGCCAGATCTTTTCTTTTCGCAATTTCAACTGACATTGGTTCATTATGCTCAAGACCTAAAATCTTCGATACTTTAGCGGCAAGCTCAGTGGTAGAATCATCTGTTCCGATAACCGCAGTAAATGGGTTTTTTGATGCCTCGTGCAACATTTTTTTAATCGCTAAATCTGGCTCATCAAATTTAATGTGCAATCCTTCAGAATAAGCGCTTACAACAGAATGTTTTCCTTCAGATGCAATTAACACCTCAATTCCCTTTTGACGAGCAGCATTAATAAATGCAAAAGTACGATAACTACCATGGGGAGCAATCAACAAAATACGATTTTGATGTTGTTGATTAATATTCATAATAATTGGGTTTTAAAGTGTGTTGACATTAAATGTCTGACAATTCGTTTGAAAACAAATTGCCAGACACTAAAGATAATTTTTAAGGTAGTTTCAAGATAATTAACGACTGTTACGGATATTGCCGTTATGAATAATATTTAACCGCCGCAACCACCACCACCGCCGCTAGCACCACCACAAGCACTACAACCACCTGAGCCGCCGACACTTTGAAAGACATTATTAAAAACAAAACTGCTATTAACACCGTCATTTACAAAATCAACTTCACACCCTTTTAAATAACCTAAGGCTACTGCATCAACATACAGTTTGAAGCCATCAGCAGTTTTAATTTTATCAAATTTCGATGGTGACTCAGCATAGGTCATACCGTAGGTCATACCACCACAACCACCACCGGAAACAAATACTCGAATTGCCTGAACATCATCTTCACCACTGCGAATTAATTCTGCCATTTGCTCGATTGCAGAGTCCGTGATCTTCATATCAGAATCTGTTATTGATGTATTAAACATCGCTGCTGTCATATCATTCATTTTTCATGCTCCACATGTTCTTATTAGTAATACTCATCAGATATAACACTAAATTTCGTCTGTATTTACTGATTATTTTTAGGTACTGCAATAAATTCTAACACAGCACGCACTTTTCAACTACACATTGACCATCAATATAGGTCATAATAGCGGTTTTTAAACATGATTAATGGGAATACCAATATGACTAGAATGGTCTTTTGTCAGGTACTACAACGTGAAGCCGAAGGTTTAGAAGAACTACCTCACCCAGGTGAACTGGGGCAACGCATTTATGACAGTGTGTCGCAGGAAGGCTGGAATAAATGGCTTGAACGATTAACAACAATTATTAACGAAAACTCACTTAATACTGCTGATCCACGCAGCCTGGATTTAATTGAACAGCATATGCTGGGATTTTTATTTAAAGAAGGTGATCTCGGTTCATTACCAGACGGTTTTCAAGCTGCTGGCGGTAAAAAGTAATCGCGAATAAAAATATGACCACACAATTAATTACTGAATATCCCGTTTCCGAGCTAAAACTGATCTATCAAGTTTTGCATAGCCAGATTCAGGATAATTTTGAATTAATGGATTCACGTTTACTCCACGACTTGCAAACAAGTTTGCAATCTCTTGCATCTCAAGACGGCGTCGATGTGACCCTTCATAGTGAGTGGTCTGCGTGGTTAAATAACTTACCTGTCACATAATGAATTATTGCAATCAATGTGGCAGTAGCGTTGTTTTGGAAATTCCGGATGGAGACAACCTGCCCCGTCACGTGTGCCACCAATGTAACATTATTCATTATGTCAATCCTAAAGTTGTCACGGGGACTCTCCCAGTTTGGCAAGATAAGATCTTATTATGCAAACGTGCCATCGAACCTCGGGTAGGAATGTGGACACTGCCTGCCGGATTTATGGAAAATAATGAAACGCTGGAACAAGCAGCTACTCGTGAAAGTGTTGAAGAAGCCAATGCCAATATTAAAATAGAAGCACTTTATACCGTTTTCAGCCTGCCTCACATAAGCCAGATCTATGTCATGTATCGTGCTGAATTATTAGACTTGAATTTTGCTCCCGGGATTGAAAGCCTGGAAGTAAAATTATTTAGTGAAAAGGACATTCCCTGGGATCAGTTAGCCTTTAAAACTATAGAACAAACATTACGCTATTATTTTAAAGATCGGAATACCAAGACCTTCCCGGTTTATAGTCACATCATTGAAAAAAGTAATCGTCGGAAGTGAAAAATACCACCTACTCCGTCATCTCCAACTATAATCCACACTCAATGATAAAACGCAGCTTAAAATTAGATTAATTGGTTATCGCATCTTCCCAACTGGCTTTATTAATCATCCATGAGTCCTTAATTTTTATCCAGGATGACTTAATTGTGAATACCCTACCCCGCTCAGGAATATTACTATTACTCCCGGACACAACGACATAAAGTTCTACGTCGGCTCGCTGTTCTTTAACAATAATATCTGCTTGCCATTTATAAGTTTCAATATTGCGATTACGAATAAAATGAAAATAAATTAATTGTTGCAGTTCAGCTTTAGAGAGTTTTTCATTTCCAACAAAATCTCTAGTAAAGAACTGCATAAAATCTGACAAAGATTTATCAGTCAAGGCTTGTTGCATCGTAACTATTTGAAAATTAATTTGTTGTTCGCCAGTCACTTTGGTACAAGACACTAAAATAAAAATAAATATTATGGAAAAAAGTAATTTTACTCGATATAAAAATCTAAATTTCGACATTCAATTTTCCTTATATTCACGCTAATACTTAAACCTGGTATAAAAAATCATAGCGGTTCTAGCGAAAATATAGTTTAGATGGATTAAACTAACGATTATTTTGGATGAAAAAAAAGCAAAAATACTGTATTTTGTGATTAGTATCATAGTCAAAATAATCAAATACTCTATTGTATAAATTGACTAAAATTTATTTCTATAAAACATTATAAAAAATACTGTAATCAACAATTAAAAATCACAATGTTAAACGATATTATAAAATTTGTTCGATTAATTCCGGTGCTGCAACCAGTGTATGCCAGGTTTCCTAAAGGCTATCTTACACTAGCAGCATTATTAACAGCTGTTGGATATAGTTTTTTAGCATTTTTCCCCCTAATGACTGTCATTTTCTTTTTCACTTTATTTGGACAAATTTCCTCCGCAGCGGGAATTGTCGACTGGATTTTTGTACTAATCCATATTGCATTCTTATCTCTGGTAGCGGTAACCAGTTTTTTCATCTTCACCTCAAAATTTCTACCACCCACCGGAGTTGAACTAGATTGGGAAAAACCAGACAAACTCATTGATGAAATGTTGTTACTCGTCGAGCGTTACTCATGCCGTAGTTTTGATAATGTTATATTTACTCCTGATTATTCGATATCAGTTTGCCAGACACCTCGATATAGTCTCCCATTATTTACGCACACTACTTTATGTATCGGTTTGCCAACATTGCTATGTTTAAGTCCGGATCATTTCAAAGGATCACTAGCCCGTGTTATTGGGCAATATTCAGGACAGTACGACCTGCTAACTAACTGGATTAACCGATCAACCAAAATTTGGCGTCATTATTTACACGCATATAAAAACGGGAAAAATCCGTTTCATAAATTTTTGTATTATTTCTTTTCTATTTACTGCCCTTTAACTGAAGCCATTTCATTTTTTGCGATACAAAAAGATGAACTAAAATCTGATCATTATGTATTAGATGTCATTAATGACAATGATGTTGTCGCTATGATAGGTGCAAATATCGTAAACCCTGAATTTCTCGATAAAAAATTCTGGCCAAAAATACAAAGTATGGCTCGTAAAAATCCATCAGCCCCAGGACATTTACCTTTTGATTCAATGACCAATGCCATTGCAAAGGGTTTAACTCATGAAGAAAAAGAACGTTGGTTAAAAGCTGCATATTCAGCCTCAATTGATTTCTCACATACATTACCGGGCTTACGCGAAAGAATGTATTCCCTCGGACACGAAGAAATCATAGTACCGAGTAAATTTAATTTTAATGCTGCAAAACATTATCTCGGTGAATATGCCAGTGAAGTCATTTCAACGATGGATCAAATCTGGTTACAACGCCTGCAACTGGCTTTAAATGTAATTAAAGATCCCAAAACAACTAAAAATTCGTTTCAAGAAGATGATCCCCTGGTTGTCCAACTACGCGACTTACAGAAAAAAACTAAAGAAAGTGCCCTGAGTGAACAAGAGGTATTTGAGTTAGCCAGATTGACCAGTAAGATCGAAGGAAAAAATGCCGGCCTCAAAATATATAATCGAATTCTAAAACACCGTCCAAATGACGTTAAAATTCTTTACTCAATTGGACGATTATTGCTAGGCAATAATGATGTCTCAGGCGTGAAAGTTTTAACACGAGCCATGGAATTAAATCCAAAATGCCAGGGCCCGGCATGCAGAATGATCTCAAAGTATTACCTCAAATCCGGTGATTCAAAATCAGCAGATAAATGGCAGGCCAAATCCACCACTTAGTTTCAATCGTTTCAACATAAATATTCGTAATTTAAATTATGGAAAATCTGGCTATTCACGATATAGTTAGCAAACTATTAAATCCATTTTTATAAAATTGTTTTAAATGCTTTTTCTATATTTGATATCATATTAGAGTCACGCTGAATTACATGGTTAACAGATAGTAATGGATCAGTCTTAATCTCGGCCTTTGATGTTAATAATATAATCGGCATTGTTGAATTTAGAGTTTTAGACAGCCTGATTGCAGCTATAAGCGCCAAACCATTTAACATCGGTAACTCAAGCCCCACAAACATTAAATCAAATTTATCATGTACTAATTTATCCAGGGATTGTAAGCCATCGGATAAAGTACTAATCTGAACAGGATAATTTTTTAACAGCTTTGTTATTAAACTTATAGTTGAGGTTGACTGACCGACAATCAATATTTTAATAACGCCTTTGAATGCCTTTATATCCAGCTCGTCAAGATCATGTTCAATTGCGGTAAAAACATCATCGCCACTAATAATTCGATCTCTTGCTGATACTAATAAATCAACAAATTTGAATAAATGTGAAACCTGATGATTCTCCAAAACATTAAACTGTTTATTTGAGGATAAATGATCTTCAAAACGGTGACAGATTCTCGAGAGTATAAATAAACCATGAGTCCCGGCGCTACCTTTAATACTGTGAACGTTACGGAATAAAGCCTGATACTGCTCTTCAAATTGGTTCTTATTTTCCAATGCTAAAACCTGTGCTTCCATATCCTGAAGTCGAGTTGGCAGGTCGGCCAGATAATCATCTCGTAAGGCACTAAGAATGGATTCCAATGAATTTGGCGGGGTATTACTATTTGTCATTATTTAATAGCTATCGGCAACAAATTATATTTATAAACACGAATTAAATAGGGTTTATGTGGTATTAATTTCAAGTTTAAATAAACCGCAACATAACTAATAATATAGTGAATTTTTATAAAATTGCCTCAGTAACTGAAATACAATTATAATGACTACCCCAATTAAAAAACTGTAGCCAATATGCCATTTCAAATTGTTCACACCTTTTTACAAAAAGTCGTATTACAATTCATATTTTTATCAATATGCTATTTTTTTTCCGGCAATACATTTGCCCAGTGGTTCAAAGATAAACAATCAATCATGGGTACCGAAATTCGAATTGAATTTTGGCTCGATGAAGAAAACAAAAATAAAGGAAAATTATTACTGAAAAAAGTTATTACAGAAATGCGCCGAATTGATGAATTAATGAGCCCATTCAAAAAAGAAAGCGAAATATCCAGAGTTAATCGTCTAGCAGCATCACAAAAAGTCACTATCAGTAACGAAATGTTTAACTTGATTCAAAAATCAATCGAAATATCAGAATTAACACAAGGCGCATTTGATATCACCTTTGCAAGCATTGGTAATTTATATGATTATCGCTTAAAAATAAAACCAGCCAAGAATCAAATTAACAATAATCTGAATAAAATAAACTATAAGCATTTACAATTATTTAGGCCTGATCAAAGTATCAAATTTTCACAAGCCGGTGTCGTCATTGATTTAGGTGGCATAGCGAAAGGTCATGCGGTTGATAAGAGCATTGATATTCTAAAAGATAATGGTGTAAAACACGGATTAGTCAGCGCCGGTGGCGATACTCGAATTATTGGCGATCATCGAGGCCGCCCCTGGATTACCGGAATCCGCAATCCCAGAATTCCTGGAAAATCAGCGATACTTATTCCCCTAAGCAATATTGCGATTTCAACATCAGGGGATTATGAACGGTTTTTTATCGAAGATGGTGTTCGTTATCACCATATAATTAGTCCCAAAACAGGCTATTCAATATCATCAGTTCAAAGTGTGTCTGTAATTGGGCCAGACTCCACCACATGTGATGCATTATCAACAAGTCTGTTTGTACTGGGTACCCGTAAAGCACTCAACTTGATTAATACCATAGCTGATTTTGATGCCATCATTATTGACGCAGAAGGTAAATTACACTTTTCTGACGGTTTAAAAACCCAAAAGAGTAAATAGGTCATGCAGGTCTGGAATCACTATAATATAATGCTTCGATGTATTTTGTTACCTGATAACTTATGTTAACAACATAAATTCAGAAAAATTGAAATGGTATTACTAAGTTGTTGATTATTTGCTGATAAATTGATTTTGTGATGAGAATCAAATACGAAATCGAATTATCGTCTATTATTTAACATATTAGAATTAATGGCTTTTAACGATACTATCTGATATTTGATATTCAATTTTCCTGCAATTTTTCAGTCAAGCTGGTTAAAATAGAGACATATCAGGTCAAAATCATAGTGATTTACAGGGATAAACCTAATTATTGTCCTATTTAAAATATTGAAAATATTAAGACAAAATTGCCGTTATAGTATTCTTGATGCAGTTATAATTAATAGACACAAAATTAGTATAGTATTTCCTGTCGAACAACAAAAAATAAAGGTAATATATTTAGATATGAGAATTTTCAAATTAAAATCTATTTTACAGTTTTTAATTTTTGTGGCTGCTGCTTTTATAGTTAGCCTAATAACAATCGATAATAATGCCTGGTCTGATGTCAATAAGGAACTATCTGAGCTGCAGGAGATTCTTTTTAAACCGGAAAAGTCTCAACTGGCAGTATTACTAACCGTCACGGCACCTTCAGGTTTTAAATTAAATTTTGTAAATCTTTATCTCGATAATAGAAAAACAAAAACATACATTTATTCTCAACGTGAGAGTAAGGCACTTTTAAAAAATGCAACGCAAAAAATATATGTTGGAAATTTGAGTGAAGGAGAACATACCATTAAAGCTGAATTCTCTGCAATTGGTGGTAACAAACAAAGCTATGAAATTAGTAGCTCTTCAAAATTAACAAAAACTGATACCACAAAGTTTGTTGAGCTTGAGATATCCAAATCTGAGCAACAAGATCTGCCTGTGCTCAACATTAAAATTTGGGAATAACTCCGTAACATTATGAATTTTTGTCACTTGAATTATTTCAGTACCTCACTGAATAAAGTATTCCCGTTTATCCTTCTGCTATTTTCTTTAACATTAGTGTCATGTGGCGCGAGTAAACAAGCCGCAACATTAGACAGCCTGGAAGATAAAGAAGTCAGTTTTGCCGAAATAGATCCATCGAAAAGAAAGATGGATCGAAAAAAAGTAATTAACACTTATGAAAATGTTGTAGCAGGAAAAACCGGCTCCAATGAAAAAATTTATCAGGATTCTTTACGTAGACTGGCAGATTTAAAACTCGAAGCTGGCGTAAAGAAAAGTACGAGCAGGAGTAAACGCCTTCAATCTCAAAGTAAGGTTGATCTGGTTAGTGCAATACGACAATATAAAACGTATTTAAAAAAATACCCTGATAAACCCTCGAATAATGAAATTTACTACCAACTCTCAAAAGCCTACGAAATTCTGGGGGAACTTGAAAACGCCCTCAAAATTCTGAATGTTTTAAATGAAAAGTTTCCAAATGATCCACGCCGACAAGAAATTAATTTTCGTCGTGGTGAGACCATGTTTGTTTTAGGTGATTATAAAGGTGCAGAACAAGCCTACAAAATAATAGTTGATACAAATATCGATTCTATCTATTACCAACGCTCACTTTATAAATACAGTTGGAGCTTATTCAAACAAAATAAACATACCAAAACTTTAACTGCATTTTTTAAATTACTGGATCAAAAATTACTTCACAAAAATAATAGTGAAATACCCGGTGTAAGACCTGCAAACGTCAATAAATTAATTAGACAATCCGGTAATTTAATTGGTAAAGAAACTGTTGTTTTATCCCGAAGTGAACAGGAATTAATCAAAGATACTATGCGGGCAATTAGTTTAACGTTCACTTACCTTGATGGCCCAAAAAGTGTTTCACGTTATTTTAAAGAAAATGGCTCAAGAGAATATGAACCACAAATTTATAAAAGTTTAGGTGATCTTTACACTGAAAAAGATCGCATTATTGATGCTGCGAATACATATCTTGAATTTATCACTCATCATCCACAACACGATCAAGCACCTAAATTTCATAACCTTGCAATCCTCGCTTATAAAAGTGGTGGTTTTGCTTCTTTAATATTACCAACAAAAGAAACGTTTGTTGAAAATTATGGTGTTAATTCAGCTTTTTGGAACTCGCACTCTCCTGAAACCCGAAACACCTTAAAGCCTCAACTAAAAAAACACATATCGGATCTATCCCGACACTACCACTCAGTGGCCAAGAAAAAACGTAAATTATCTGACTTTAATAAAGCCGCACATTGGTATCAGGTATTTATTGAATCATTTCCCAACGATAAACAAACATCACAAAAGAATTTTTTGTTAGCTGAAATTCTTTTTGACAGTAAACAGTATAACAAAGCAATTATTGAATATGAAAAAACTGCTTATGATTATAAGCCTCATCGAAAAAGTAGTACCGCTGCATATGCTGCGATATTGGCTTACCAAAAACTAATTCCATCCTTACCAAAAGATCAAGTTGCTGTTTGGCAGCTAAAGAGCATAGAAAGTGCATTAAAATTTACAGTAAAATTTCCTAATAATAAAAATGTGTCTACGGTTTTAGTTAAAACATCAGAGAAACTATTTACACTTAAAGATTACACACGTGCCGCAAGTACTGCTGAACAACTATTGAAAAAACCCGGAAAAAAATCGCAAAAAGATTTGAAGTCTGCCTGGACTATTCTCGCTCATGCCAAGTTTGAATTAGGGAATTATAAAAAAGCAGAACTAGCCTATCGAAAGAGTATTAAATATTACGATAAAAAAGACAAACAAAGACCAGCGATTATTAAACGACTTGCAGCAAGTATATATAAACAAGGTGAACAATTACGACTGGCGGGTAACCATGAAAAAGCAGCAGTACAATTTTTACGTGTTCGAAAATCCGTTCCTAATTCGTCAATCGTAGCAACCGCTGAATATGATGCAGCAGCCGAGTATATAACACTCGGCCTATGGAAAAAGGCCGGAAGCATACTTGAACGGTTTCGTAAAACACAGCCTAGAAGGCATAAGTTACAGTCGGGAGTAACAGAAAAACTAGCTCTGGTTTACACAAAATCAGGTCAGCATGTAAAGGCTGCAGGTCAGCTTGAAGTACTTGCACTCAATACTAAAGATAAAGCTGTATCACAACGATTATTATGGCAAGTCGCTTTAATCTATAAAAATGCCAATAAAACTGATCGTGCCATTAAAGCATATACAAATTACATCAAATTATTCCCGGGTAGAATGCCCGAATCAATGGAAGCACGATCTGAGCTAGTCACAATTTACAAAAAGAAAAAAAATCATAAACAACAATGGTATTGGTTGAAAGATATAATTAAAACTGATAAAAAATACCCGAATTCCAGAACTGAAGAAACTAAGATTATTGTCGCAGAAGCTTTACTAACCATGGCTGAGCCTAAACATGTCGCCTATAATAAAGTAAAGTTAACAATCCCTTTAAAAAAGAGCTTGAGAAAAAAGAAAAAATTAATGCAAAAAGCGATAGCAGCCTACACTGTAGCAATAGATTATCAAGTAGCTTCTGTTACAACATCAGCTACCTATCGCATTGCAGAAATCTATCGGGATTTTGCAGTATCCCTAATGAAGTCGGAACGACCCAAAAAACTAACTGCCGACCAGCTCGAAGAATATGAACTTCTTTTAGAAGAACAAGCTTTTCCACTAGAAGAAAAATCGATAGAAATACATACAAGCAATTTAGCACGAATACAAGACGGGATTTACAATAAATGGGTCAAAAGTAGTTTAAAGCAATTAAGTAAATTACTACCTGCCCGTTATGCAAAACCAGAACACATAGAGCAATACACAAATGCAGTTCATTAATAACATTAATTTTAAAAATTTAATTCTTTCAATATTTATTGTCAGTCTTACAGCGTGCGCAGCTCAAACTGAAAACTCGGGAACTCAGCCAACTGAAGATTCATTACCGGCATTTGTTAAAATTCAAACGCCGCCTGTTACACCTAAATTTAAACGTGACTACATTCGTGCAATTTCCTTAATGCAGTCTAATAAAAACAACTCTGCAATCAGAGCATTAAAATTATTAACTCAAAATTATCCACAATTTGCCGGTCCACACGTAAACCTTGGGTTAATCTATTTTCATGCCAAACAGTATTCAAAAGCACAAAAAGCATTTGATAAGGCTTTGAATTTGAACCCCAATAACGCTGTTAGCCATAATCATATTGGCGTTATTCAGCGTAAAAACGGTAAATTCAAGGATGCTTTAAAGTCTTACCAACTTGCAATTCGCAGTAAGCCAAAATATGCCAATGCACATTTAAATATTGGTATCTTATACGACATATATCTGGCGAATTTAAGCAAAGCTCTGGAACACTACAAGCGGTACCAGGAAATAACAGGAAACAAAGATAAAAATGTCAGTAAATGGATTATTGATATTGAACGACGTGTAAATGCATCATAACTTACTATACAATATACAAAAGGTTTAAATCATGAAATATATTAATTTACTATTATTGTCACTCTTTGTGAATGGCCTATTAAGCAGTTATTTTGCACAAGCAGGCTTTGCTGAGGAAGTTGTAGACATAGAAGGGACATCCATTATTGGGAATCGAGAGTTGCCGAAAGTTTTGTATATTGTGCCCTGGAAACAATCTCAACTACCCGATATGGATTCATTACCAATCGATAGACTCGTGGATGAGGCTCTTGCACCAATTGAACGAAAAGAATTTCAAAGACAAGTCAATTTTCATGAACAGCTTAACCCTGAAAAAAATGAAAATTAAGTAACTAATCATAATCAAACAAAATATAATCACTAACATACGCTCCAGGAGATAGGTATGGACATTTACACAACTATTGTCGATTTTTTTAAAAATGGTGGTATTTTTATGTACCCGATTGCAATTGTACTGGCACTAGGTGCAGCAATTGCAATAGAGAGATACGTATACCTCTCTGCATCACGCCGTACTAACCGTAAACTCTTAGCCGAGTTATTGCCTATCTTAAAACAAGGTGATTTTCAAAAAGCATACGGTCTCACTTCAAAATCCAATAATGCAATGAGTCGCGTTATCAGCAATGGATTATCTAAAGTAAAATCAGCAAAACACCGTGATGATGTCGAAATGTCAATTGAAGAAGGCATGATGGAAATAATCCCTCGTTTGGAAAAACGCACACACTATCTGGCCACCTTCGCAAACATAGCAACTTTGTTAGGATTATTGGGAACCATTATTGGTTTGATTAACGCCTTTAAAGCTGTTGCTGAAGCAGACCCATCTCAAAAAGCACAAATCTTATCCGAGAGTATTTCAGTTGCAATGAACACTACGGCATTTGGATTAATGGTAGCAATCCCACTACTGTTGATTTACACCGTATTACAAACTAAAACCACTGAAATAGTCGATAGCCTTGAAATGGCCGGCGTTAAATTTGTTAATTCCATTTCTGAAAAAACCAGCTTTGGTGGTAAATAAAGATGAGCCGTGTACGTAAACGACGTAAACGTAATATCGATACTGCAGAATTAAACATTACTGCCTTTATGAATTTAATGGTGGTTTTAGTCCCATTTCTGCTTATCACGGCGGTATTTTCACGAATGGCTATATTGGAACTAAATTTACCGGCAGCAGGAAAATCTGTAGCATCCAAACAAAAGCAGAAATTTGAATTTCAAGTGGTTGTGTACAAAAATAATATCGCAGTTGTTGATAACAAAGGTGGCCTACTAAGATCGATTCCACTTTACAAAGGTAAACATAATACCAAAGCATTAACCGATCTCCTAAAGCAAATAAAAGCAAAATATCCAGATAAAACGAATACTACAATATTGTCATCACCCAATACATCCTACGAAACACTGGTTCGAGTAATGGATTCAGTCAGAACTTATAAAGCAAAATTAGATAATGAGTTTGTTTATGCTGAATTATTTCCTGAAATTGCGATTGGTGATGCACCGGTCAAACGATAATTAAAATTTAAAGTTGATTAAGAAAAAATGAGAGTATTACTATGAAAATGTCCGCACGTGCTAAACGCATGCAGGCTCATCATAAGCGTCGTAAAGATCGTACAGCCAGTTTAAATATGGTTTCCTTAATGGATATCTTCACGATATTAGTATTCTTTTTATTGGTCAGTTCAGGTGAAGAAGAAGCACTAACAAATAGTAAAGCTATTCAACTTCCAGAATCGACAGCACAACAGACGCCAAAAAAATCTATTGTAATTACTGTTAACGATAAACACATTTTACTGCAAGGTCGCTCTGTTGCATTAGTAAAAGATATCCTACGCCAAAAATCACCCATAATTCCTGGTTTACAGAAACAGTTAAGGCGATATGCTGCAAGAGCAATGCGTCTGGCAAAAAATAAAAAAGGTTTAAAAGTTACTATATTGGGTGATAAAAAAATTCCATTCAAGCTACTGAAAAAAATAATGGTAACCTGCTCTAATGCAAATTATACAAACATATCTCTCGCTGTTTTACAAAAATCGGTCGAAGGGGAGAAAAGTTAATGTATCAATATACTGCCGAGCCCTTATTGCCCTGGTCGGATACCGACAATGATCAGCGTTTTAATAAAGTTGCAAAAAAAGTATTTATAATTTTTGTCATACTATTTGTTGTTATACCTTTATTACCGACACCTGAAGTAAAAAAAGACAAGTTTGATGAAATCCCACCCAGATTTGCGCGTTTATTAATAAAGCAACCAATTAAACCAATCATTAAAAAACCACAACCAAAAAAGATTGATAAAAAAAAGAAGGTCGTAAAGAAAAAGCCCAAGAAAAAACCTAAAAAGAAAGCTGTAAAAAAGAAAAAACCTAAACCTAAACCAAAACCATCTGCGAAGAAAGTTGCTCAGTCCGCTTTTGATTCAGCGGGATTTGATGAACTTGCTGATTTGCGAGATGGTTTCAATGTGGCGGCATTGAAAAACACTAAACTTAAAGTTACAAAAAAACGTAATGTAAAATTTGATACCTCAAGTGTATTAAAATCCAATGCCAACTCCAGTAGTGGTGGCATTGCAAGTAGCAAAGCGGTTATTAATAGCAATACAAAATTAAAATCACGTTCAACAACTAATGTTCAAAGTTCTATCGCAACATCGAACAGTAATTCGCAGCGGACACGCACCACAGGATGGAGCGATGAAGAAATTCAATTAATATTCCAACGCAATAAAGGTGCGATAAATTCAATATACAACCGGGCTTTACGACGGGATCCTGGCTTACAAGGTACCATACTACTAAAAATCACATTAAATGCGTCAGGTAAAGTTATTAAAATTTCTATTGTATCAAGTGAGCTAAAGAACAAGAGTATCGAGAAAAGAATTAAATTGCGGGTAAAACGATTTAATTTTGGAGCAAAACCCGGCGCATCCAATTTCACTTTTAATTTTCCGCTGGTATTGTTGCCTCAATAATGTTCGGCGGGCATAAAGTTTCGACTAAGTGCCACTGTCTTATTATATTTTATTTATATTTAGCCTTGATAAATATAACGAATGCCGACAATTCAAATCCTACTGATGATGGTGAAATCTCACAAATTGAATTAGTTGGCACCATCACAGGGAAACATGTTTTAGCAATATTGCGAATTAAAAATGATTCAGAGGAAATATACCAAATAAACCAGTTTGTACTCGGTTATAAAATAACTGCTATCGCAAATGATTCTGTCACATTAACTCAATCCAATAAATCTACTCATCTTAGTCTGGTTCCTGCCACGAATAGAAAATACCATGGAAATATTTCTAATTTGAACAATGCAGAAAAAATAACACGCTACGAATATCGAATTAACCGAAAAACGTTTAACAGCCTTCATAATGACACTCAAACCTGGCTTAATAATATTGGCATGAAAGTGCTCACAGAAGACGGATACTTTAGTGGCTATCAAATTACACGAATTAAGGAGAATAGCCCAGCCGAGCTATTAGGACTCTCTGAAGGTGATATTATTACCGGAATCAATAATAGTTTAATTAGAGAAGACCCGAATAATTTCATTACAAAAATAGGCCAATTAAAAAATGCGAAACACTTCACATTAAATATGCGAAACAAACAATTTATTTTTGAGCTAAAATTTATAATCAATGATGATAAATAAATTGAAATTAGTCGCTCACACTGAGCTGGGTTGTACCGACAGTTTAAATAAAAATATACCTAAATGTAACCACTTGATACCACCCTGCTTCGGGCAAATTAATAGAATTGGAAGTAAATCACATATTGATACATTGAATTTTTAGAAAAATAACTTCATGACGATACCAATATCAGCTGTTAATGATTCGTGATTATTTTTACTGTGTGATAGGATAGACTTTCATCATATCTACCTGATAATAATACAAATAATCGGTTTAATAGACCAAGCTGTGAAAGGAGTCACAATCATTGTTTGTTAATTAATCTATGATTATGTAAACAAAATAATTTAAAATTACTGTTTAATCAACCTCAACAACGATACTGTGAAAAAAGTAGATAAAAAAATCTTAAAAAATTTAAATCCCTTTAAGGATTTAAGTGCTGATAAAATTAACGAGATCGTTAATAAAGCGAAAATCGAAGAGCTGCCTGCGACTCGGGTTTTATTCAGACAAGGTGATCATGATAAACGTACTTATTTTTTATTAGCCGGACAAATAGAATTAACGACGCCCGGAAAATCACGCGCAACGGTTCTCAAAGCAAAAACGTCAGCTGCTACTTCAGCAATTGAACAAACTTTACCAAGAACCTCTACTGCTCGAACAAAAACTGCAGCAACCTTATTATCGATCGATACAGATTTATTGGACATACTCACTGCCGATGACAGTATTGTTACATCATATGAAGTAACCGAACTTGATGTCAACGAATCAGATGATGATGCCAGTGACTGGATGTTGCGTTTTTTACAATCTAAAGCCTTTTTAAACCTACCGACAGAGAATATTCAAAATCTGTTAATGAAAATGACCGAGGTTGACTATAAAAAAGGTGATGTTGTTGTTAAACAAGGTACTCAGGATGATTACTACTACATTATTAAATCCGGAAAGTGTGATGTATCTCGACGCCCTGCTCCAAAAGTTAAAGACGTTAAATTAGCAATCCTGACCATTGGTGATGGATTTGGTGAAGAAGCCTTAATAACAAATGGTAAACGAAATGCCTCAGTAACCATGAAAGAAAATGGTTCATTAATGCGCTTAACCAAAGAAGATTTTAATACCATTTTAGTGCAACCGTTACTCGAATATATCGATGAAGAAACCGCAAGTAAGTTAGTTAAATCCGGTGCCAGATTAATCGACGTACGTAGCAAAGATGAGTTTAAAAATGATGCCATAGAAGGTGCGATGAATATCCCGCTTTCGATGTTACGTAATCGTGCTACATCTTTAAATCCATCGCGAAAATATGTGGTCTATTGCGATTCGGGAAATCGAAGTGCAGCAGCTGCATTTTTAATGTGTCAGCTGGGTTTGCAATGCAGTGTCATTCAATCAGGTATGACAAGTTGCGATAAATTATTACGGCCAAAAGAAAATGAGCTCCCAAAAGCGCAACGCTCATCAAGGCAAGCAACAGCAACAGCAGAAACTGAAAGTCATTCACCAATAGTAACCCCGGTTGCGATAAATACGAATAAAAACAATTCTATTTCAGATGTGAAAATTGCCAAAACGAATATTGCTTCTGAACTCGAGAGTTTACAAATCCCTACGTTGAATGACGATGAAATTGATCTAATCAAAACTAAAGCTGAGAAAGAATTTTCTGAAAAACTTGAAAAAGAACGAAAAGAATCCATTAAGAAGGCTACACAAATAGAAAAAGATTACCAGGCGAAATTAGAACAAGAACGAATAAAAGCATCACAAGCAAACCAGGAGAGCAAAAAAGCACTGCAGGCCGAAAAAAATTATCAAGAAAAATTAAAACAAGAGCATAGAAAAGCAGCACAAGCTGCGGATGAAACTAAAAAAGCGCAACAGGAAATAGAACGAATTAAAAAAGAAGCACTAACAATTCGAGAACATTCGCAGCTGGAATTAAATCGCTATAAAAATGAAATTGAAAAAGAACGCAAACGTGTTGAAAGTGAACTTAAAAAATCCCAAAAAGAAGCCTCAAAACGTGTAAAAGTTGAAAAGAAAATTCTGGCACAACAGGAAAAAGCTGAAGCGGAAGTACAAATTGCGAAACAACAAATTTCGAATATCAAAAGTGATACAGAACGTGAAATAGAAGAACTGCGGGCAGAATTACAGCAACGCAAAAAAGAACAACAAATTTTAGAACATAAAAGACTTGAAGCTGAAGAAAAATCTTCAAGAGCAGATAAATTACTCGAAAAAGCAAAACAAGAAGCAAATAACGAAATAAATACAATTCGATCAAAAGTAGAGCAAGAAAAAACTGAGCTCGAAAATGCTATCAAAAAACACAAACAGGAAACCGAACTACAACTTCAAAAAAATACCGATGTTGCATCAAAAGCTCAAAAAGATGCGGAGAATGCCGTTATTCAATTACGGTCCGAACTAAAAGAAAAAGATACTCAAAACAGAAAGCTTGAAGAACAAGAGAAAAAAACCAAGGAACTAGCCGATAAATTATCTATCGAAGCAGAAGAAGCCCGCTTGAGCGCTGAGATGGAGGCTGCACATTTTAGAGCTGAAGCAGAATCAATTCGTGAAGAAGCAAAATCTGAAGCCAATAAACTAAAAAATGAAGTTGAAGCTTCCCGTAGAATACTGCAAGAGCAGGCTAAAATAGCTCAGGCTGAAGCAGAACAGGCTCGGCTAATCCGTCAACAGGCTGAAGAAGAAAAAAGACTTTCAGAGCAAGAAAAGATCACACAAAAAGCCAAAAATGATGTTGCTGATGCCCGTAAGCAAATTGAACTGGAAATCCAGGAAGCAAAACAACTCGCGCGTGAAACAGAATTAGCACGAATGGCAAAAGCAGAAGCAGAAGCCTTTGAACGAACCCGTTTAGAAACCGAACAATTAGCTAAGCGCAATGCAGACGAAGCTGCGAAACGTGCTGTACTTCGTACACAACAAATAGAACAGGAACATGCAGAAGAACAGGAGAGGCAACTTGCTCAATTAAGAGCTCAAGAACAGGCCAATCTTGAAGCCAAGAGAAATCAGGAATTAGCGAAACAAAAAGCTACTGCAATAGCGGCTAAATTACAGAAAAAAGCAAAACCAGAGTTCGATGTTGAATTACAATCGGATCTCAATAGCGATATCTCATTAGCAAAATCTACAGTTGTCGAAAAAGATGGTCGCATAATTCTGGAAGGTGAAAATGATATTTTTATATTTCAACGTCCGGATCCAGAAGAGATAGTTTTTGAAGAACAGGAAGATGAATTCGATGACATTCCTGTACTTGAAACAATGGATAGAGTTCCTGATTTAGAAATTTCTAACTCGATTGATATCGATATAGACGAAGATTTATTTGATTTTGAAGAAGCTAATAATGCAAATGATCAAATTTTTACAGAAGAAACAAGTGTAGTTTCACCTGCGCCTCTGACACAGGCTCGTAATACTCAAATTAATGAGCAGGCTAATTTTAACCCCACAGATAGTGTTGCACTGTCCTCAAATCGTTTTCTACAGACTAATAATGTTACCAGTTCTCAATCATTTCAAGCTCAACCTCGTGTAGCTACTCGAAAACTGCCCCGAAATAAAACGCTAACATTAATTGCAACTACAACCGTTGTAATTACGATAATTGGCATATTTTCAGCTACCAACGAAACGTATTTTAATTTTGACAAGGTTCTTGCATGGCTAGAACCAAATCAGGAAGTAGTAGTGGAAGAAACAGAAACACGCCGTCTTTCTCGAATTGCCGCAGCCCAATCCCGCGCTGAGTTAAATGTTAAAGAGAATGCAGCTTCAGAATTTAAGACAATGCTGGAAAAATGGAAAGACAGTGTTGAGTTAGGACCTGATCGCTAAAATAAAACGATTATAATTATACTTTATTTTGGCGGTAATATTACATCCGGGTAGTCCGTCTGACTTTGACGTTTGACATAATGGAAAATGACGGCCTTTAATGGCCAACCCCGTTCATCCGTAACCACAACAGTCCATTTCCCGATCATATTAGGTTTAATTTTGTAACTTGAGTAAGCCCGCCATTTTGCATTCTTTACATTAAATTTTTTCTTTGATACAACTTTATCGTTATATTCCCACCGGTGATAAATAGTTTGTCCTTCCATATGACGAACCTCTGAAAAAAAATACACTTTTTTAAGTTCACTGCCAACCAATAACCTGTTTACTGGTTCCCGGTTCACTATAGCCGTCGAAAAAAATGCTCTGGCAATATTACTTCCTTTCGATTTAGCGGCTAAAACAACGGAATAGCTACCTGAAACGAGGAATACAGTGATGCTCAAAATTAAGTATTTTTTAATCATATAATCTTCTACATTTAACTAATTTAAACTTTTAATAAGAATATGTGCAAACCATACGGTGTTCGATATCTGATAAAGTAACAATAGCAATGATGATGCTAAAAAGAAAATACCTGCTAATTTTCTAAGTGATTTTTGCTCACCTCGTACAACAATACTCAATTCGTTTTGCTTAGTATTGCTGGTACAAAAATCGGAATTTTTAAGCTCACTCCACTTTTGAATTAATTCATTAGTTACATTACCTTGTAGAAATTCTAGTTCATCCTGCATTTCATGCAATAATGTTATTTTAGCGGGTTTCCCCTTGGGAAATGCGCAATTTGATTCAAAGGCAATATGTCCAATTATATTACAATTTTCAACAAGACTACGAACGGCGGATTCACAGATTTCAAGGTCACGCAATGGATTTGGAAACTTGTAACTCTTTTTGTTCAATAATTGAGTCCACTGTTCAACATTTTCACCGGCGAATATGATACCGTTATATTTCATTATATTTAGAACAAATATCCCGGACGGCACCAGGATTAAATAATCAATATAAACAGTTTCATCCGAACTAATTTGAATTGCGACATTTTTTAGTTGGAATTTACCTAAACTTTTTAAAATTTTATTATTGTTATATTCATTAATTCTAATTTGAATCATGGGTAATAATAAAATCAACGCTAACAACATTAAGACAAAAACTATCCCGAAAGTTGCCATAATCTCGGTCTGTAAAGAATACAACGATTGTAATGAAAAATACTGAAGTTGTTCGAAACTACTTTCCATAATTACACATTAGAATTCATCAAAATTTATTTAGTTGAGTGTTCAATTATACTATAATGAGCTATAAATAAATTAAAGATTTTTAATATAAAATATGACAGATTCTGACCCCATTAAAAACGCTGACACTATATTAAACAAATATGGAAAAGTGTTATCAGAGTTCGACCAATCAAGCTACGGTATACCACTATCAAAACTACCCTATGAAAAAATTGAAATTAAAAATGCCATTCAATTACTGCTACTTGAATTAGGAAAAGATGATTCGAAACTTCAGGAAGGATTAATAACCGGATATGCAATTTTAGCTCAATTCATCCCGGATGATAAAATAGTCATCCTGTTAAAAGCCAATTCGATATTTAATAGTGATACTATTGATAAAACATCCTATGAAGTTGCAGATCAGGCAAGCAAAATAATTAACACTATCAAACTCGAGATGGAAGAATTAATGAGTGAAATTCAATTATACATATCAAAAAATCATTCACATTAAAAATTAACTCAAAATCAGTTTACATCCTGCAATAAACTTTCTACTTCATTAAATTTTAGACTTAACACACGAATTGTATCCCGTTTACCTTTAACTCTAATATGTTGTTCTTTACCCTTCCAGCTTAGAGCGGGGAGATACTTATAGGCTGTTTCACTTAAAACAACATCAGTATCGAGCATTTTACTGGCATTTTCCAACCGAAATGCAACATTTACGGCATCACCTAAGGCAGTATTATCCTGTCCAATGCCAACAGAAGCGATACCGCTGTTTATACCAACGCCTATTCTAATTTTTTCATTAATTTCTGAAAATGACTGGTTTAATTTATTCGTTATTATATTTATTAACCATGCTGAACGCAGTGCAGGAATAATGGCAGGTTTATCTTCAGTTTCAGATTCCCAGCGTGCAAATACACAATCGCCAATAAATTTATCAACCGTTCCACCATTTGTAAAAATGGCATTACTAACATTATGAAACCATTTATTCATCATCCGGGTTAGTGTTTTAATATCAACTTGTTCCGATATGGAGGTAAAACCACGAATATCCGCTACTAAAATAGTATTGTGTTTTATTTCCGGGCTATCAACTACGATAGTTTCCTGTAACGAGAGAGAATCTGATTTTTTATTAGTTTCATCCTCTTCGTCTTCAAAGGTAAAAATGATATGACCGATCGTTAAGCGATCACCATTCTTTAACAGGGTGGGCATCGCGACACGTTTTTTATTGATGTAACTTCCATTTGAACTACCACTATCAATCAGGTAGTAATCGCCGGCTCCAATTAAACGAATCATTGCATGGTTTCTGGAGACCATTAAATCCTTAAGTATAATATCACTGTTTTTATCTCTACCAATTGTTAAAACAGTACTGCACTCTATTTGCTTCTCATTGTCGCCATTAATGTATTTTAAATATGCTGTCATGAAAACTATTTCGTTATTCCCAAAAAACCAGAATTTGTGCTCACCCACTCAAAATATGATCTAAAGCGACTGCAGCTGATTTAATCAATTATTATAAACATTCAGTGAATTATGATATGAAATTTATCGACACATTTTGATCAATCATTAACCCTGCCCGAAATAGCGGCAATTATAAAGAATCAGTTAACTACATCATTACCCTATAAAAACAAAGTAATATAATACAGCATACGGCTATCTAATTGATACGCTACTGACTTAAAGCATAGGTGTTATTGTCATTATTGACAGGTCGAAACAGACTTACCCCCTCAGCAGCCTTATAACCATCTGAAATCGCCGATATATCCTGAGTATCGGGTATTACTGCAGCGCTTTCAAAGTCGCTGGTCACGCCAAAGTGCTGTTTAACATAGCTATCGATGGCTTGTTCGACGATGGGATCGGCGACAAAATTGACTATTGTTCGAGCAATCCGAAATAACCATGCCTGAGCAAAAACATTCCCACGTCGTGTTTTTTCAGATTTCTTCATTTCTGACAAGGAGCTTACAAAATGACGACGCTCACGCGCTAATAAACGCTGTAATACGGTAAATGTGTAGCTTGCTAACTCAGTTCGATTACCAATTCCGATGAAATAAAACTCGGATTGTTTGTTTTTTGTACGAGAAACATAGGCACGGCAAAAGAAAGCCTGTCCGATTAAATCCGACAATGCAATTAACCAGTAGGGAGGTTCTATAAATTGCGATTTAACCGTCAGAACTTCGACCTCGTGGCCTGACTGCACCTGTTCGCTGTTAATTCCATGTATATCCATCAAACGCTGTGCCTGGCGCAAGGCCGCAGCAGATTCATTCGGGTTATTTGACTCCGATAAACGCAAACACTTAAAAATTTTATCGATTATTTTTCTATTTTTCATTTATTTTCCTTTATTGCTCACGATAAGACTCCATTCTTAATAAACTAGTTTATATATCAGTTATAACATATTGCTATATATAGCATTTTTCTGAATAAAACCCAACGTTAATTGTTTAAAATTAAGTGTCATATCCCAAAAATTTTCGTTTTCTACCCAAAAAGCTATATTCCCTGTAAAGGGTGGTATTTATACTCTTAGTCATTATCTAAACTATTAACTAATAGAACACATAAAGATTAATACAAAATGACTGCACAAGCTTTTTTCATAGATGAAGATTCAATCCGTTCAAGAGCCAATAATGTTGTTGTAGCGCCAATCCTCGAACCAGAGAAACGCTCAAGGCTGATATCGGAAATTAAGCATTTAATGCAGCAAAAAGATGCGGTGTTAGTGGCTCACTACTACACCAGTAGCGATATGCAAATGTTAGCCGAAGAGTCTGGTGGTTATGTTTCCGACTCACTCGACATGGCGCGATTTGGTAATAACCACTCGGCATCAACCATTATCGTCGCCGGTGTGAAATTTATGGGTGAAACCGCTAAAATTTTAAACCCGGAAAAAACCGTATTAATGCCCAACCTGGCCGCGGAATGTTCGCTGGACTTAAGCTGTCCTATCGATGAATTCTCAAAGTTTTGTGATGAGCATCCAGACCGCACTGTCGTGGTCTACGCCAATACCAGTGCCGAAGTCAAAGCCCGTGCCGACTGGGTTGTTACTTCAAGTATTGCCGTAAAAGTCATTAAATATTTACATGATCGTGGTGAAAAAATCATTTGGGCACCCGACCGTTATCTTGGAGACTACATACAAGGGCAAACGGATGCCGACATGCTGTTATGGCAAGGTAGTTGTATAGTACATGATGAATTTAAAGCCGATGGGATAACCCGACTTCGCCAAAAATATCCTGATGCTGCGGTATTGGTACACCCGGAGTCCCCACGAGAAGTCATCTTACAGGCTGATGTAGTAGGTTCAACTACGGCACTTATTAACGCCGTTAATAAGCTGCCTAATGATACCTTCATTGTCGCCACCGATAACGGAATATTCTATAAGATGAAACAAATTGCCAGTGATAAACGTTTTATCGAAGCACCAACTCATGGTATAGGTGCAACTTGTAATAGTTGTGCGCATTGCCCCTGGATGGCTATGAATGGCTTACAAGATTTAGCCAATACAATAAAGACTGGCAATAATGAAATATTCGTGGATGAACAAACTCGAGTAAAAGCACTACGTTCGGTTCAACGAATGATTGATTTTAGTATGAGTTAATTTTTTATTTTTTCATTACGCCGCGTTGCTCCCCTCAAAACATTCTATAGTTAGGCTCAATAGCAATTAAACAGATTGTCTACTACCTGATCACACGCTAGAATGGCGTTACCAGTTACTTGTTTAGTATTAGTGGGCAGTCTTTATAATGTGACACAGTTCATGTTACTAATTATTTATAGTCAACAACAATTATTAAATAATTCAATTAGACGCTAATTTATAAATCAACCCGAAACTTAGGTGCTGTGTGAGTTTATCTACTACGAAAATCATTCTCTCGGCTTTGTTTGCGATAACATTGATTTTACTGACTTTACAATATTCAAGCTTAATTCCACAACTTCCGGAATTTGTTATTTATATATTGCAATATCTTCCGTATATACTTTTGTTACTAATTATTGCTAATAGTTATACTCATAAACAATCACATGAACTCAACATAGCAA
Source organism: Gammaproteobacteria bacterium (assembly GCA_048061315.1). GTDB lineage: Bacteria > Pseudomonadota > Gammaproteobacteria > UBA6429 > Thiohalophilaceae > CAYQUC01. The sequence continues at coordinate 23,669 of JBGMRJ010000005.1, read as the reverse complement.
TCAGCATCTTAATCGGTTACTGGTTGATGCGAAATCTAATCTGGCCTACTGATACTAATGAAACAACAGCCACAATACTATATGTCTTGATTGGGCCAATTATTGCAATTAATTTCATAATTGTATTTATGACACAGGAAAAAGGAATTCACAATAAAACCGGGCTTCATCTTTTATTGTTACTGGCATTTGAATTAATGATATTAATCTGGTTTGTCAATATCACACCGGATCTACTTTTGAAATATTTATACTATCCATTTTTTGGATCCGAAATATTTGATCTTACACCAATGTATCAGTCAACCATTATAATCAATGCAATTACGTTTCTGATCCTGTTGATAAATGCCATTATTAAACAAAAAATAACAATAACCGGTTATCTTGGAGCATTTATTGCGATAGTTTTAACTCAACATTATATTAACACTCCGATCACTTCAGTTATGTTTTATACAGTCGCAAGCCTAATACTCATTTTGACAATCAGTTTAAACAGTTATCGATTATCCAAAATAGATTTAATTACTGAACTACCTTCCCGGCGTACATTTAAGTCACAACTAAAAAAATTAAATGAACATTTTTGCATTGCATTAATTGACATTGATGATTTTAAAATAATGACTGATGAATATGGTCAGGATGTTTGTGATCAAATATTGCGAATGATTGCATCACGCAGTCGTCATCTAGGTCGAAAAGGATTCCCTTACCGATACGGCGATCAGGAATTTGCAATTATCTTTTATGACATGCAACTACACGAAGCTAATAAATATCTTGCGACATTATGTGACTCAATTGCAAATGAACCCTTCCTGTTGCGCAGTAAAAAAAGACCCCTATTCAAACCGAATTACATAGCACCAGTAGGACGCGCAGAACGAAATACAAAATATAAATCAATACCCATATCGGTCAGTGTCGGAATAGCAGAAAAGAAACCCCATCACCAGAACTCTTTTGATGTTTTAACGACAAGCCGTGAAGCACTTAACCGCGCAAAAGAAGAAACAGAATATTTTGCCGAGATCAGCTATTAATTTTAAGCAAGCGTTTTGGATACAATTTCAAAAACATCTTTTGATAATTTTTCTTCAGAAATTATCCGATTCAGATTTGCTTTAATTATTCCTTGCCTGCTTTCATCATAATTTCGCCATTGACTAAAAGCTTGAATTAATCGAGCCGAAATTTGCGGGTTAAGTTTATCCAAAGCCAATACCTGATCTGCTAAGAATTGATAACCAGAACCATCCGAATTGTGAAATTGCACAACATTTCCCAAGCAAAAACGCCCAATTAAGGCCCGAACTTTATTCGGATTCTTTATAGTAAATGCCGGATGCTGCATCAATGATTTCACTTTATCAAGCGTCCCGGTTAATCGGGAGGTTGCCTGAATCGCAAACCATTTATCGACGACTAAAGCATCGTCCTGCCACTTAGTATAAAATTTATTTAAACTGTCTTGCTGAAATTCATTGGTAAAATTCGCTAACAAACTTAACGCTGCCAGTACATCAGTCATATTATTACTCTGTTCAAACTGCTCATAACACAATTGATGATAAATCGGTTTACCCAACTCCATTAAATAGGACAAACAAATATTTCGAATACTACGTTGCCCCATATCTTTTGCATTAAATTGATACTCACCCGTTAACTTCGATTGCTTATACAACTCGACAAAATCAGTTTCAAGTTTCAGTGCGAGTTGTTGCCGAATAAAAACTCGAACAGAGTGAATGGCATCTGGATCAGCCGTTTGACACTGGTCAGCAATATACGATTCAGATGGCAAACCAAGCGCTTGAGCCTTCAATGCATTATCTAATGCGTTATTGTTCAATGTTTTTTTGAACGCATCAATATAATCTTGCTCAAGATTTAATTTCTCACCGGCCTGATGTTGGGTGATTTTCGACAGGATAATATCCAGAACAAGTTCCTGTCCGGCATTCCAACGGTTGAAATCATCATTATCATGTGCAAACAAAAAAGCCAGCTCAGCATGGCCGCGCTTTGTTGAAATTTTTACCGGTGCAGAAAATCCCCGCAATAATGATAATACCGGCTTCTCTGGAACATCGTTAAAAATAAATTTTTGCTGCTTTTCACGTAACACCAAAACACAGTCACTAACATTCTGACAACCATCATTTCCAGTTAAATTTAGATTTAGGGTTTCACCATCTGAATTCAATAACGCAACCTTAACGGGAATATGAAATTCTTTTTTAGAATTCTGCCCCGGTGTCGGCGCACAAGATTGAGATAACGTTAGTGTATATTCCCTGGTAGTGGCATCATACTGTTCACTAAATTCGATATTGGGTGTTCCCGCCTGATGATACCAATTCATAAACTGTTTCAAATCGACAGTATTTTTTGTATCTCCAGAAGATTCCATAGCAGCAACAAAATCTTCAACCGTGACAGCTTGTCCATCGTGACGTTCAAAATAGGTATCAGAACCTTTTCTAAAGCGTTCGGCTCCTAGCAAAGTGTGAATCATGCGAACCACTTCCGCACCTTTGTTATAAACAGTTACAGTATAAAAATTACTAATCTCAATATATTCCTGAGGACGTACCGGGTGAGCCATTGGTCCGGCATCCTGACTAAATTGCGCATTGCGTAAAATATTAACATCATCGATACGCTGCACAGCAGCAGAATTCATGTCCGAACTAAACTGTTGATCCCGAAAAACAGTAAACCCTTCTTTAAGGCTTAGTTGAAACCAGTCACGACACGTTACCCGATTGCCTGACCAATTATGAAAATACTCGTGCCCAATAATTCCCTGAATTCGATAATAATCTGCATCAGTTGTTGTCTCGGGACTGGCTAAAACGCAACTGGAGTTAAAAACATTTAATCCCTTATTTTCCATCGCGCCCATATTAAAATCATTTACCGCAACAATCATAAAATTATCTAAATCATATTCACGCCCAAAAGTATCTTCATCCCATTTCATGGACTGCTTCAAACAGATTAGAGCATGATCACACTTGTGTTTATTCTCGTGTTCAACAAATAAATACAAATCAACTTTAGTGCCCGATGCAGTAGTAAAGACATCCTGTTGACAATAAAGATCACCTGCTACCAACGCAAACAAATAGCTCGGTTTAGGAAACGGATCATGCCAGGAAACAAAGTGACGCCCGTCTTGCTCATCACCGCTGGTAATGCGGTTACCATTCGATAACAAAATGGGAAATTGTTTTTTATCAGCATGCACCGTCACCGAAAATAATGCCATCACATCAGGTCGATCCGGAAAATACGTGATCCGCCGAAAACCCTGTGCCTCACATTGAGTACAAAACATATTACTCGATAAATACAAACCCTCGAGGGCCAGATTTTCTTTGGGATTAATTACGATAACGATCTTAATTGTAAACGCATCCGGCACATTGGAAACCACCAGAGTTTCCTCATCCAGACTGTAGTCGTTATCCGCTAATATCGAAGTTTGATCGGCCGATGTAATCGCAATTGAGAGTAGTTTCAGATTTTGGCCATCTAGCACTAAATCCGCATTATCAGTGTTTGATGCCGGATTTCGACGAATCGTTAACTCAGAGGACACGGTTGTTTCCGACTCAAACAGATTAAAATCCAGATTGACAGTATCAACCAGAAATTCAGGTACAGTATAGTTTTTCAGGAAAATTGTTTTTGGTTCCGAGATTGAATCACTTGTTACACTATCCATATTTGCTCCAACACTATAAAGTAATTTTTATTTTTATCATTTTTTAATCCTGACACTGCCACGGGTAACTGTTTTTTTACCATAGCGTTCATTAATCGTATCAGATAACTTGTCAATTATATCCTGTTTTTTATCGGAATGTGTAAACAGATCATGTTGCATTGCTTGTGGATTTTTAAAACCGGTAACACCCATACCAATTAAACGGATACTGTCTTTATTCTCAATCCGAACACCGGTAAATAACTTAAGACATACCTGCCATAACTCACTGGTCGTATTACTATCATGATCCAGTGTATAAGAACGTGTTATTGTTTTAAATTCAGAATTTCTGATTTTAAGTTGTACTGTTCGGCCTTCTATATTTTTAACCCTTAAACGACACGCCACCTGTTCAGTCAACCCTAATAATACCGATTTAAGTACCTGCTCATCATAAATGTCAGTTGCAAATGTCGTTTCATGGGATATCGATTTTGCCTGATGTTCAGACTGCACCCGTCTTTTATCAATACCGTTCGCTAACTGCATTAAATGAATCCCCTGCTTACCAAATTGTTCCAGCATGAATATTTCAGCCTGAGTGCGTAATTGTTTCACCCGGGTAATTCCAAAACGTTCCAGACGTGCAGCGGTCGCTTTACCAACTCCCCATAATCGTGTCACCGGCATCGGATCAAGAAATTCATTTATTTTAGTTTCCTGCACCACCGTAAAACCATCAGGTTTATTTTCATCGGATGCCATTTTAGCGAGAAACTTGTTTGGTGCAATACCCACCGACGCAACCAGATTCAATTCATCTAAAATCGCGCTTTTTATTTTTTGTGCGATTTCAACAGGGGAGCCAAATAAACGCCGACTTGCAGTAACATCGAGAAACGCTTCATCAAGCGACAAAGGTTCTATCTGCGGTGTATATCGTGCAAAAATGTCATGAATTTGATGTGACACTGTAATATACAATGACATATTGACCGGCACAATGACTAACCGTGGACAAGCACGCTTCGCCATTGTCATTGGCATCGCACTGTAAATGCCAAATCGTCGTGCTGCATAACTCGCAGCAGAAACCACACTACGATTACCATCACCACCGACAACGACCGGCCTATTTATCAGTGCCGGATTTTCCCGAATCTCTACTGATGCATAAAAAGCATCCATATCGATATGAATTATCAAAACAAATAACCTGAAAATACTGTATCGTTGTAAAATACTGGAGCGTCAATCATTATCATAATTGAATTCTAAAACCCAAAATACCGAGTACTTAACAATGTGTGGTCGTTTCACCCTGGGAAAACAAACCGATGAAATAATAGACTATTTCGAGTCTCATTTTAATTACTCAATCGGTGCTAATACCATCGATAAATTTGCCTTCAAATTTAATATCCCACCCGGAACGGATATTTTAAGTCTTCATTACAATAATGAAAATCAGCTCCAATGTCATCCAATTCGATGGGGTTTAGTGCCCTCATGGTCAAAAGGAATCGATAACCGCTTTAGCATGAACAATGCCCGCTCTGATACCATCACCAGTAAACCGGCATTTCGCACTCCATTTAAACAACAACGATGCTTGATCATAACCGATGGATTCTACGAATGGCATAACGAAGCGAATGCCAAGCAACCCTATTATATCTCACGCAAAGACCAGAGTCTTTTCACCTTTGCCGGAGTATGGGATCAATGGATTTCACCCGATCAATCAAATTCAATCCAGTCCTGCAGCATCATCACCACCGAAGCAAGCGCCTTTATGACCAAAATTCATTCCCGCATGCCGGTAATTATTTCCCGGGAACATCAACTCGATTGGCTTGCCCCCCGACAATCTAGTGCCCATTTAGAACTAATGGAGTCACTATTAGCGCAATCTGATTACAGTGTGATGCACTCTTATGCCGTGAGTAAAACAGTGAATAGTCCAAAGAATGATTCACCGGAACTGGTGAATAAGATTAAAATCAGCAATTAAGGCCAGCGACTATAATATGAATGATAGCGCAACACTTTTTTAACATAGCGCTGAGTTTCTAAATAAGGTGGTATCCCGTTATACTGGCTTACTGCAGTTTCACCTGCATTATAAGCAGCAATCGCAAAAGGCAAGCTGTGTTGATAACGTTTTAGTAAATACCGTAAATGACGTACACCGGCTTCAATGTTTTTTGAGGGGTTATACAAATCTGAAATACCATACAGAGCTGCCGTAGTCGGCATCAATTGCATTAAACCGGATGCCCCTTTTTTCGAGGTTGCATTAGGATTAAAATAAGACTCTGCATGCACCACAGCTTTAACCAGAGCCTCATCAACGCCATATGCAGCTGCTAATTGCTTAATTAATGGCGCATAACGTTTGCGGTTTTTATTGGTATCTTTTACTTTATAGTGTCCACTTATAATTTGCCCCATACCAGCCATCTTGCGACTACTACGTATTTTTTTATACACACCATCATATTTAGGGCGATCCGTGATGACCCTACTGCCATCAGGTAATTGATAAATATAAATGGCAGCGCTAACGTTTGACGATAAAAAACAGCTACTTAAAATAAAAAGTAGAATAATCGTAATTATCGAGGGGGTTAATTTTTTGTGTACTTCAGGAATCACTATCATAGCTAAATTATCGACCAGCACTTATAAACTTTGAATTAATAAAATATTTTAATACCAATTACGCTAATAACATGAATTTAATGACTTTATTTTGGTGTAATAATAAATACTTTTTCCATTAAAGACGTTAACCCACGTTCTTTAAATTTTTCATTATCCACCAATATATCATTAGATTCTATAAGCGTTACCGCCGAGCTCGGATTTAACAAGGCCATAATTTCAATTTCACTCACAGCATAGGGCGGCCCGGTCATTTCATTTTGTAAATATTCAAGGGATACTAATAAAATTGTTGAATCAGAACAAATCGATTTTAAATGATTAATGTAAGTATCTCGTTGTTCCTGTGGCAACGCGACTAATGCCGCCCGATCAAAAATCGCATTCACCGATGTTAACCATGATGATTTTAACTCATAAAAATCACCACAATAAATAGTTATATTACCCGCTTGCCAAATTTTAAAGTTATCGTGTTCGGTAATGTTTGCCGTTAAATTATTTTCACTAAAAAATGCACTAACTGCCAGCTCACTACACTCAACGCCAATAACATTATAACCGAGATTCGATAACCACAGAATATCATTAGACTTACCACACAATGGCAGAAAGACCGTGCCGTTATCCGGTAACGATAAGCGTGTAATATACTTTTCTAAATACGAATTAACTTGCCCTTCGTGAAACCCGGTTTGATTATTAACCCAACGTTGCTGCCAAAATTCGACCTGGTTAACCATAATTATCCTGAATATTTTAAAAGAAAATAGATTGTAACACTCATTTCAAAATGGGAGTATATTATGTTGTTATAAAGATATATCAGGTAAGCCAATGAATAATAGTATTGACGTTAACGGATCTTTTGAATTAGATGTTATTGAAATGGGTCCAATGGAAAATTTTGTTTATTTAATTAGCGACCCGGCGAGTAAACGCGCTGCCATTGTTGATCCCGCCTGGGATGTACCGCAGATGCTCGAACTGGCAAAACAAAAAAACGTCGTTATCACTGACATATTGTTAACGCACAGTCACCATGATCACATTAACGGTATAAACGATGTTTTAAATCAATTTGACGCTCAATTGCATTTATTAAAATCAGAAGCTACTTTTTGGGGTAGTGACATACAAACACCGTCATTACACCATGGCGGAGATTTAATCCAGCTTGGTGATACTGAAATTAAAATTTTGCATACCCCTGGACATACACCGGGGTCAGCGTGTTACCAGATAGATAAACAGTTAATTACCGGCGACACCCTGTTTGTTTATGGTTGTGGTCGATGCGATTTAAGCGGTGGCGATCCGGAGGTGATGTACACAACGTTAAAAAATATGGCACGCGATCTACCCGATGACACTGTAATTTGCCCCGGGCATAATTATGGTGAAACACACACCTGTAGTATGTCGCAACAAAAACAGGGAAACCCGTTTTTGCACTTTGACAGTAAGAATTCATTTGTTGAATACCGAATGGTTTCCCACGATCGAACTCGAACCTCTCCCTACCATCCAATATTAAAAAATTAATAGCAATATTAAGAAGTTAAGCATAGTAGCGATTAAATCGATAAATTACTATTAATCAGATAGATACGGATGTAATTTGCGTTTTAAACTAAAGATTTTTTTACAACTACCGATAACCACACAAAGTAACTTGTATTGTTGAAATTACCAAAAACAAATAGATTAAGGAACCATTGGTAGATGTTTAAATTAAATCTTAAAATAAAAATTCTGGCCGCATTTAGCATCGTTGCTACGATTTCCATTATTACTACGAGTGTTATATTACTAACCACTGCGAGTAGTTCATCGCAACAAGCCATTGAAGATCAGGTTAAAGCCCGATTGCTCGCAATGAGGGAAATTAAAAAAGCAGAGTTGGAAGAATACCTTCATTTTAGAGAACAACAAATTAAAAATTTTTCCACAGATCCATATTTTGTCAGTATCGCTCAGGAATTTACAGCCGCATTTAAAAAATATCCCGCAGGCGATATTGCAGATAAGCGTACAACTTTAACTGAATTCTACAAAAAAGATTTCACTAATGAATTTGCAAAACTAAATACCCAAACAAAATCAATGGATCGGTATATTGGTCAATTAAGTGATTTAGCAATAGCATTACAATTTCAATTTTTATCATTAAGTGAAAGTACAATTGGTAATAAACACGATACCATCGACCCTGATGATGAATCACAATACGCCGAGGTTCATAGTAGCTACCATACAACTATTTTACAAATGTTAACAAAACTGAATTTAGATGATATTCTGATTGCAGATGCAAAAGGTACTATTGTTTACAGCGCAATGAAAAATATTGATTTTGCAACATCATTAACTACCGGGCCTTTAAAAGACCAACTATTGGGAATTGCATTTAAAACAGCGATTGAAAAAGATGACAGTGAGTTTGTTACTCTTACTGATCTGCATGCTTACCTGCCAACTTATAATAACAGCTCAGCATTCATTCTGTCGCCAATACAAGATTTATTAGAAGAAGATGCCTTTGAGATACTCGGTACCTTAATATTCAAACTACCGAGTAATCAAATAAATAATATAATGACCAGTCAAAACAAATGGAAAAATATCGGGCTGGGTATGACCGGAGAGAGTTATATCGTTGGTTCAGACAAAATCATGCGCAGTATTAGCCGAGAGTTGGTTGAGCATAAAGACTCTTATTTTCAGGCTTTAAATAACAGTAATATTAATGCTGAACAAATTTCAAAGAAAAACACCACCTTAGGTTTATTGCCATTAACGGGAAATTACATTGATGATGCTATAGCAGGCAATTCAGGAATCAAGGTTTCTCAGAATTATCTGGGACGAGAAGTGTTAACAGCTTACACCCCTTTTACGACTTTAAATATGCACTGGGCAATTGTCAGTGAAATTTTAACAGATGAAGCTTTTGAAGCAACACAAGCATTAGCAACTAAGCTTATAAGTTCTGCGATTGTTGTAACCGTGATCATGGTAGCGTTAGCCTCACTTGCAGGTGGAATATTTTCAGTAACACTCACAAAACCCATTATAAAACTGAAATCAATCGTTCATGAAATTGACGAAAACAATGATTTAACCAAACGTGTTGAAGTCACAAGCAAAGATGAAATTGGACAAATGTCTTCCTCATTTAATCATTTACTTGCGGTATTTCATGAGAGTATCACTCAAGTTGCAGCGGCTACCGGCTTAGTTGCAACAGCAGCCGACTTAATGACTGCGAACACAGCCGAAACACGAGACGGGGTTACTCAACAATTTGATGAAGTTGATCAGGTTGCAACGGCCATAAACGAAATGTCAGCAACCGTTCAGGAAGTTGCACGGAATGCAGAACAAGCTGCAAAATCTGCCGAAGAAGCAAATGAACATGCTGTTACCGGAAACAATGTTGTTCAGGAAAACATTAAAGCCATAAACCGGCTTTCAAGTAAAATTCAAGTTGCCACCGATGTTATTCAACGTTTAAGTAAAGAAAGTGAAAATATTGGTTCGGTACTCGATGTTATCAAAGGCATTGCAGAACAAACTAATTTATTAGCACTCAATGCAGCAATCGAAGCAGCTCGGGCCGGTGAGCAAGGCCGGGGGTTTGCAGTGGTAGCAGATGAAGTTCGTACCTTGGCCGGTCGTACGCAACAATCAACCGTAGAAATTGAAACCATGATAACCGCATTACAACAAGGTACTAAAGAAGCGGTTAAAGTTATGGAACAAAGTCAGGAGATGACCGAAGCCAGTGTGTTACAAGCATCTATGGCTGGAGACTCACTTCAAACCATTACCAGTTCAATCAATAGCATTATGGAAATGAATACCATGATCGCTAGTGCTGCTGAAGAACAAAGTGCGGTAACCGAAGAAATAAATAAAAATATTGTAGCGATATCGCAACTCGCGCAACAAACCACTGAGGCCAGTAATCAAACATCAGATTCCAGTTCACAGCTAACGGAACTTGCACAAGATCTGCAAGTGTTAGTTTCAAAATTCAAAACCTGAATAATATTCAGTAACGTTATTCGAGACCATAAAAAGCCCTCATTAATGAGGGCTTTTTTTTACACATTAGCACTTATTTTTCAGCAACAATATAAACCATCCATGATTCCTGGTTTTCTACTTCAATGGCTTCAAAATATTCACCCGTACCTTCCATCTCATCATCGTCATCATCACTTTCTTCAAATTTTTCCCAATAAACACGAACTTTGCTAAAACCGGCTTCGGTTAATAATTCATTTAATTCCGGTAATGACCACAATCGCCAGTTATAAGTGAACGCTTTGTCGATACGGGAATCATCATCAAAATCGAAATGGATATGACAGGTGATATCGTTAGTAATCGGATTAAAGTTCGCATGCTCCCAAACGTAGGTAGCAGGGAAATCATCCATTTCAGTTTCTTCTTCAAGTTCATCCTGACACTCGGTGCCACCAAACATGTCCAATACCAGGATACCATCGTCTTTTAATCCTTTTAATACACTTTCAAAATAACTGCGGAGATCATTTCTGGTTTTAAAAATACAAAAGCTAAAATTAAGGGCACAGGTAATATCCGCTTTTGGTTCCGATATAACGCGAACATCTTCCTGAAACAAGCTTATGCGTTTTTCAATTGCTTCACCAGCAGGTTTAATATTATGAACTCTAGCCCACTCCAGTGTTTCACCACAAATATCAACACCGATGGCCTCTCGTTTAGGATTACTCTTAACCCAATCAGTCGATAAAAGTGCAGTACCACAAAAATCTTCTTTCATGACTAAAGGCGTTTTACCTTTTAATTTCACATAGGTTGCATCAAAAAAATCGATTTCAGTTTCGGTGCACTGAACGGCATCCTGATAAAGTATATGGCGATCAGCTTGTTCTGCTAAAGTCAGAGGTTCATTGTGATTTTGTGCGCTCATTCCCAGTCCTTAATTATTAAACCATTTTGAAGTAATTATACCAGAAGCATAGCTGAGCACTGCCGTTAATTTACCCCGAATTTTATAATAGTATTTAATTATCCAATCTTATAGGCTCCCGATCGCTCATAAAATGGTATGATCACCCCTAAATTTCCAATAGATATCAAGGAATAACACTTGCCAAATTTCAAAAAAATACCGCTAAAGGCAATAACGCGAGCGGTTAAAATTGATCACATTACCGTCGGTGGTGGCTCGCCCGTGGTCGTACAATCTATGACCAATACCGATACGGCCGATGTAGAAGCAACCACACAGCAAGTCGCCGCATTGGCAAAGGCCGGCTCAGAATTAGTTAGAATTACAGTCAATAGCGCGGAAGCGGCGGCTTCAGTAGCCCAATGCCGACAAAATCTGGATGATATGGGGCTTAATGTCCCACTAGTAGGCGATTTTCACTTTAATGGCCATAAACTATTAGAGCAATTTCCTGATTGCGCTCAAGCCCTGTCAAAGTACCGTATTAATCCCGGTAATGTAGGCCGCGGTAAAAAACGCGACAGTCAATTCGCTAAAATGATTGAAATAGCCTGCCGATACAATAAACCCGTCAGAATTGGTGTTAATTGGGGCAGCCTGGACCAATCTTTATTGGCAAAATTAATGGATGAGAATAACCAAAAAAATAATCCATTGGAAAACTATGAAATTATTGATAACGCCATGATTCAATCTGCGCTTGATAGTGCAAAATTTGCGAATTCGGTAGGACTTGCCCATGACCAAATTATCCTGTCCTGCAAGATGAGCGGCGTACAGGATTTAATACGTGTTTATCGAAAGCTAGCAGGTCAAACAGACTATCCGCTCCATCTCGGGCTAACTGAAGCTGGAATGGGCTCCAAAGGTATTGTCGCCTCAACAGCCGCATTATCCGTTTTATTGCAGGAAGGAATTGGCGATACTATCCGCATATCATTAACGCCTGAGCCCGGTGGTGACCGCACTACCGAAGTGACGGTGGCGCAGGAAATTTTGCAATCACTGGGATTGCGTGCATTCTTGCCAACGGTCATTGCCTGTCCTGGATGTGGCCGTACCACTAGTAGCTATTTCCAACAACTCGCCAAAGATATTCAGAGTTACATCAGAGAACAAATGCCCGTTTGGAAAAAACAGTACCAGGGTGTTGAAAATATGTCAGTGGCAGTAATGGGTTGTGTTGTAAATGGCCCTGGCGAAAGTAAATTAGCGAATATTGGTATTAGTTTACCCGGTACTGGTGAAAAACCTGTCGCCCCGGTTTATGTCGATGGACAGAAAACAGTAACCTTGAAAGGTGATACAATCGCAGCTGATTTTCAGCAAATAGTTCTGGACTACATCGATTCTAATTATCAATAACTAACGCACTAACGCGAATAATTATAACACCATTATTTTTCTACCGACCTTAAACACTCTTGATATTCGATATGAAATTAAGGTTTTAAATAATCCGTCAACGGATAATAAAGTTAATTTTATATTTGTCGATATAAAATTAAATGATTACTCAAACTATTAATAATTAAGATAATTACCCATAATAGAACTAAATATTGTCAGGTTTAAAAAGTGAGTACCAATAAAACTATTTTAATTATTGATGATGAACCTTTTAATATCGATATTTTAAAGGTTCATTTAACTGATGAAGGCTATACCATTTTAACGGCTGAAAATGGTCAGCTCGGCCTGAATATTTTAAATAACAACAAAAAGACTATTGATGTAATCTTACTGGATCGCAAGATGCCAATTATGAATGGCATGGAGTTTCTGGAAATTATAAAAAAAGATAGCTCGATAAATAATATTCCAATCATCATGCAAACAGCAGCGACATCAGATAGTGAAGTTATTGAAGGTATCAATGCTGGCGCTTATTATTATTTAACAAAACCGTTTCAAGCCGAAATAATGTTGTCTATTGTCAAGGCAGCAATCTCAGATTATTCTCGTCATAAAGAAATATCGAGTTCAAGTCTAGCTTATGATTTAATCTGTGACATGGTAAATGAAATTGAATGTCATTTTAAAACATTGCAAGAGGCCGATATACTTTCCAGAATGATTGCCAATCTATATCCGACACCAGTAAAAGTTATAATGGGAATTACCGAACTGCTTATTAATTCGGTAGAACATGGAAATCTGGGGATTTCATATGCTGAAAAAACAAAACTTGTTACAGAGGGTAGCTGGAACGATGAAGTTAACAATCGACTACTACAAAAACAATACCAAAAAAAATACACTTCAGTAAAATTTTTACATTGTGGTTCCGGGATAAAATTAATTATTAAAGATCAAGGTGATGGTTTTGATTTTAAAAAATACTTAAAAGTAGACCCATCCAGAGCATTTGATCCTCATGGCCGCGGTATTGCAATTTCTGCAATGATAAGCTTTGATGAAATTAAATTTATTGGTTCAGGAAACGAAGTTCATTGCTTTTCGAATTTCAAAAAATAAACGTGATTCACTATACTGTATGTCATGAGTCATAGCATAACACTACTCCCCAGCAGTCATACATTCACTCTGGATGGTAACACCAGTATCCTGGATACAGCCCTTGAAAAAGGACATAATCTGAATTACGGTTGCACTAATGGTAAATGTGGTAAATGTAGGGCTAAATTAAAAATAGGGTCAGTTAAATCAATCAAGCATCAGGATTACAATTTCACTGCTGCAGAAAAACATCAAAATTTTATCCTGATGTGCACCTGCACAGCGACCTCAGATTTAGTTCTTGAAGCCGACGTTGCAATTAATGACATCGACATATCATACCAGGAGATCAAAGCAAAATTAAAAAAAATAAATTCTGTTTCCAACTATACATCAATAATTCACCTGCAAACCCCAAGAACAAATACATTACGTTTTTTAGCAGGACAAAATATCATGTTAACCATCAACGAAACAAATGCATGTTACCCTATAGCAAGTTGCCCCTGTGATGATAGAAATCTGGAATTTCATATTAACAGTAAGAATAATTCAGATTTCAGTAATGAGTTAATTCATAATATTAAAACGGGTTCAACAATTCAATTAAATGGTCCCTATGGTCAATTTCAATTACTCGAAAATCCTGAGGTGCCTATCGTATTTCTTGCTGTGGATAATGGTTTTGCTCCAATTAAAAGTTTAATAGAGCATGCAATATCACTGGACTATCAAAAACTAATATCGCTATACCTTATATCGACTCACAATAAAACGCATTATCATCATAATTTGTGTCGCTCATGGGAAGATGCTCTGGATAATTTTAGTTATAATCCAATTCACATAAAACTGAACGATAATGATCAGCAATATTATGATTTGGATAATACCAACCAGGATATAATAATCAAAAAATTTCTTAGTGCCATTAAATCTGATTTAGCAACACCTAAAGAATATTATTACTACTTATCTGCTGGTAAAAAAACCATAGACAAAATGATACCGATTATCAGTTTAGAATGTCAGACGAATAAAATTAAATTTGATTACGTACCATTATAGGATATTTATTTACGGCGTGATCTTACTTTGTAACTCGTCATGAAATTGATGGTTGATTCGTAGGGAAAATCATTAAAATCATTAAATTTATTTTCAGTTGCTAATATTAACTTAGAGATATCTGAAATTGTATTGTCGCTGTCACCATTAACAATGGTATTTAAACCCAACAACCCTCCATGCTGAATTTTGACCATAATACCATGAGGCATAGTTAATAAGTCATCATCAACATCAAATACTGGAGCTGCTATTTCCTTTAACTTATTGTAAATATTTTCGCATTTACGTGAAGCATCTATTACACCACAAGAAATTTCGTTGCCACCACGGCGAACAACACTTGTTGCATTCGAACAAGAATAGTGACCTGTAATTAAAGTATTACTAAATGCGCATTTATCATTTTGGGTAAAATCCGTATCAAGCGATACCATAGATATCTCTAAACTATATCAGCTTATTATTAATGAATATAACCGAAGCTTGGGTCACTACTTGCTGCTGGCACAGGTAAACCCGCTATTTTACTTGCCTGGGTAACAGGCCCGTTTGGAAATAGTTTATACAGTTTTTTAATACCACCTTCTTTTACATATTGTTTTTCCAAAACTTTTGTTAATGCTCGGGCATTTTGAACTGAACCGCATAATTTAAAATAATTACGTAGAAAATGAATAACATCCCAATGCTCAGCACTGAGTTTAATATTTTCACCTTTTGCAAGGTTTTCAGCTATCGATTCTGACCATGGATCCAATTCAGCTAAATTGCCATTCGGATCTTTGTCGTATGATTCACCGTCTCGAATATAATTTAACATATCTGTCATTTCATTCTCCTTACCCTATTAAATATCAACTTACTAAAACAAGCTAGATGAGCAAGCATTGCTATCCTAGGTTTATTAAAAATATTGGTATATCAATAACTTATTGATATAATACAGTTATTATAAAACTGATTATCCAGACACCATTGTTGTCTGCACATTTTTAAGTATAGACACTCAAAATAGATAACAAGCGATTTATACAATTTAAATTAGTGAAACTGATTACTGAAATATCAAAAAAGTGTTATTTGTGGCAAAATGGGCTTTTAGTATGTCAGGACTACGAGTGTTAAATATGGATAAAAGTGAAAGTACTACAGAAGAAAAAATACTGCGCATCATGAAACGGGTATTAACAGATGTTGCTCGTGATACCCATATTAAACCGGGGTTAAAACATCCTCTGAGCGAAAATACTATTATCGGTATTAGGGATTGCCTGGCATTAATTAGTGCAAGAGAATCAGAGTTAGCCAGCGAAGCTGGGAGAGAATTAAAACTGCGTCCACACTTTGTTGACGAACCAAAAACATCAGTCGTTGTGCAACTTGATAGTACGTTAAAATCAACTAAAAAAAAGGATAACGAATAGAGTCTGAAAGTTCAATCCGGCATATAAGAACAGTCAAGATGTTTTCGCACTGAAATCAACCCACCTAAACCCTCTGATGTGATGTATGCCACAGGTGATTTATTTTCAAAGCGCTTATTCCGTTGCTTCATCCAAAAAGAGCCCATATTATGATTGTGAGGGAAACTGGTTCGAAGTGCATTAATTATCCCGATCACATGATCCAGACGATTATCTAGCTCAGCAGCAATTGGAAATGAGGTATTCTCACGGTATTTGCGTAACGCTCTTTTAGGAGTCCCCGAGGGTAACTGTAGAATTTGAATTAATTCATCAGCTTTTAAGCCCCACGAATCAAGTTCATGCATAACCTTAACTGTTAGATGACTTCTTTCTTCTGTCTTAATATTTAACATCAGTTATATCCACATAACATAATTCAATCTCAATACAGGAAAACTACCCTACTATCCTGAAAAACACTATTGTCATACTATTATTCGCATGTGCTATGATATCTTAACATATCAATGCTTGAGCAGCTCGAGCAATAAAACTATTTTAATTGTAATAGTAAACATATAAAATGTAGTAGTATTTGTATTATAATTTCCTCTTGAGAACAAGGTTAATTACTACACACTATTTAACTTACAGCTATTATCTAACAATGCTAAGTAATGAAGAAACAGCACTTTTAAAAGAACGCTTACAAAATTTAATTCTGGAACACCGTGATTTGGATGATGTTATAACGAATTTATCTTCGGGAGCTAATTTTGACCAAATATTGTTAAAACGATTAAAAAAACGAAAATTACAATTAAAAGATAATATTGTTCTTATCGAAAGTAAGCTGATTCCGGATATCGACGCATAAAATTTTATTCAGTAATATTTAATATGCAACCCTGCAATTTATTTTCTAAAATTGGAAATTCCAGGACACAATGAAAATCATAACGTTCTTTTAATCGATTAAAGTGAATAACATGTTCTTTTTCATAAAACACGATAACTTTAACATCAGGTGACCGTTGTAATGTCGCCATTAAAGATTCAAGACTACTACTACGATCTCTAAAATCAGTTTGAAAATTAAACTCAGCTATTACAACATCAGGTGTATTTCGTTTTAGTCGACTTATCGCTTTTCGCATACTAGTCTCGATAACTACCCCAAAACCGGCACTGTTAAATAATGATGAAAAATCAGGATAACCGCCTCTTTCCATAATAATTAATATCGATTTATCCGAATTAGCCATCAACCCTATCTCACTAAAAGTAGAAAACAGTATTTTACCACTATTATCAACTTGAATATCCTATCATAGGATAATAAAATAGAGTTCCATTATTACAACAGACTCGTTTTTATTATGCCCTACTATATCTATAAAATTTCTCCCGGCCCGACAGATATTATTAAAAATCTGGAATTAATAACGAAATTTGATATTTTTAAAGAAGCAAAGAATACTGCCAAAACCCTGCGCAGTGAATTACCGACAGACAGTAATACGACAATAAAAGTTATTTTTGCCGATACTGAACTCGATGCAGAAGAAAAGTTATCAGAAAAAAGAGATGCTTCCATAGTTAAAGAATGGGAAAAATAGCCCGCATTTTAGTCTAAAGCAATTATTATGGATGAAGACAATTTTCGCTCAACCTACAAACAACTAAATCCTGATCGGTGTTGTTTTGAAAAATCAATTACGGCAAAAAGATGTTCCTGCCAGTTCGCCATTAAATTTCTGCTTGCCAGTCGTGAAGGTGTTAAATGCAACAATTTAAAATCAAAAGAAAACTGTAAGCATTTTTTAATAACGCTTCGGGAACATGCACGTTTTTCTTTAAAACAAACGAAAATTGATGGCCCATTACCTCACAAGAAAGAAATTAAAATTCAGATTGGTGGGTTGCTGGGGTTACAACGCTTAATTGAAAACTCAGAAGACACTAACATTTCTAATATTATCGAATTGCTTAAAAATGCTATTACCAAATATCAGTCAATCGAAAATTACCCCTATGACGATATAATCCAGTCAGTCGTTAATTTTGAAATTAGAACGAAACATAAAAATAAGTAATGAAATACGAAGTAGTAAGCTTAAAGCCAACTTTAGCCCATATAAAATTCCCAGGATTATTTAATCATCAAAATATTATTTGGGATGCTAAAATCCGCACACTGAAATCTCTTGCTCCTGCTAATTCCAACACCGGGATTAAACAATTCATTGATGTCCCGGAACACGATAGTGAACTAAAATTAATTTCTATAGCATTGAATGTAGATAAAATATCCACCCCGGAAATATTAAAAACAATTATTATGATTACGAATTATAAAAATCTTAAAACTGGACGCCACGAATATGGCGAGGTTTTTTATTTTAAATAACAAATTTTTTTTACATATAATCTGGTGCTATTGTGTTATCTAGTGAAGTGTAGGATTGTTTACCAAAATCAACTAAAACCATGCCACTGAATTTTTTACCATCATAAAACTCGACTCGATACACATTTGCAGTTTTATCAATAGAAAAACGTTTATTTATATTTGATTTTTTTACTATATAACCACTTTCATTACGTGATGCCTTATTTCGATAACCAATGATATTAACGCGGTAACCATGGATATGGTTAACCATAAAATGGTTTTTCACCCTGATTCTACTTCCAATTTTAATATTTTGTAAATTACCATCAATAACAAAATCTACCTTTACTAATTTATGGTCAAAATCAAAATATTCCGGTTCAAGATAAGTTAGCTGTCGATTACCAAAGTTCACTTTGTATTTTTTTGTTTTAGATGATGTGATTGCAACAAGCGGATTATTTGATTTGAACTGCAATGGCGCATTCTTGTTTATTGGAACATATCCAATCCGTGTCCTTGCTTTTGAGGCATCAAACTGAATATGGTTATTATACAAACTTACTTTGATATTATTATTTAACAAGCCATGTATAGTATTTAGCGTCAGTTTAAATTCTTTCTGATATCTAACACCTACATTATCCATAAAACTTTCAACAACCAATAGATGAAATAAAACACGTTCATGGGTCAAAAAGCTTTTACTAGCTTCAATTCCAAAAGCAGGCTTCGAATTTTTAATTGCAAAATACGTTAAGGTTTTTTCCATTTCCACATCACCATTTTTCGTCCAGGTGTTTTTAACAGCATAATAATGATTAGAATTAGATATTTTAGTATTAACAGAATTCATTACTGAATTAGCGATATATTGCAAACGACCAAATTTTTTCGCCGAAACGGTGTCTTGATCAATAATAATACTTTGACCCCATCGATTGGGATTGTGCTGTTTATCAATATATTTTGTTCGATAAAACCCACTACCATCATGAAGATTTAAAATGATATCAATGTCATTATTTACGATTAATGATTTTATTTTTTGAATAGATTGATACTCAGGATCAGAGCGTTTAATTTGTGAAAACTTTCGATTCATATCACCGTGTATGCCACGTGATCGTTTAATTATGCTTTCAAAATTTAAATTGGGTACAACCCAAACTGAGCCACGGGTTATTTTATAATCTGTTACCAACAAGGATGCGGCATTAAAACCACCCGGTTCATCACCTTGAATTCCGCCTAATACCAAAATTCGTGGCCCTGACTGTCCCGATTCTAACTTATGCAAACTAAATTGTAATTTTTGAGCATAAGTTATATTCGGTAGAATAACAAATAACATAAACACAATAGCAACAGATTTAAGATTTTTAATCATTCTCACTTAACTCACTTTGATATGCCAAGGCTCGTAACGAACACCAAACTTATTATTCGAATCGTATCGTATTTTTATAAATCCCAAATCAACCAGTTTTTTATAAATACTAGTCTCTGAAAACGTCTCGGTGAAATTTAATTTCCCCAAACTGATATCGCCAATATCAAAATCGCCAATTCCATGATATGAATGGCCCGGGGGTGCAAGTGAGCGCGATGCACGTGACAAATTACCACCGGTCTTAACAGCCTTAGCGGTAAACAATTGTAATTGTTTCATTAAGCCACGCACCCCGGAAGTTAATATAACTTGATCTCCAACTTCGTTTTGAATGCGCTTGAATAATCGCTGAGCCTGATGCTTATATAAATATTGACCTGAATTTGATATTTTACTCAAATACTGTTTCGGTATTTTATCGTTCATATTATCAATCAACTTATCTCCAAAAAAACCGTAGTCAGTTGCTGTGCGCGTTATAAGTTCCTCTATTAATCCAACTTCCGAATCAGTAAATTTACCAATTGCAGGATAATTTTTTGAATATCGCATTAACATTGGAAAATCAAGAATACTAAAATTCATATAGCCAATAATGGTTTGAGCGCGATTCAATCGTCGCGACAACCGTTTTAAAACGAAAAATTTCTC
The DNA here is from genome assembly GCA_048061315.1 of Gammaproteobacteria bacterium. Classification (GTDB taxonomy): domain Bacteria; phylum Pseudomonadota; class Gammaproteobacteria; order UBA6429; family Thiohalophilaceae; genus CAYQUC01. The sequence goes on along the minus strand of JBGMRJ010000005.1, from coordinate 2,891 downwards.
CTCATTAAGAAATATATCCGTTTTGAAGTTCTTATTAAAATGCTTAATTTTATACAAATAATCAACAACAGAATTATCGATTACTTGAATTTCACGAGAAGTGACAGCTGTTTCAATTTTGGGGGGAGTTTCGACCAAAATTGTTTGAACCGGCTGTTTCGGTTTTATTCTGGTTTTATTGGGTGTATCAAATGTCTGAGGTTTTGAATCAGTTGCTTTCGGGGACAAAAAACGATTGCCATAGAACCCAAAGATGCCAATCACTGATAAATAACCAAGAACGCTACGTCTATCCATATTTATTATAAGTTATTACTTGCTCTATTCCCGTAAAATCACCTGTTAATATTACCCGTTGTTACGAAAATGGCAATCCCGGAATTACACAAATCTACAATTAAATTAATATCTTATGTTAATTTCGGGAAATTACTCGCAAATCTGGCAATCCACTCATTAGCAGCTTGTTCACCACTTATCACTCGGCCTTCACGGCGTTTAACTTCATTCTTGTAATGCTCAATGTGACAAATTTGTTCAACCATTCTTGCCATATAAACGTCATTCTGCTCTAAAAACATTGCCCCTATTACGTAAATATCGCCTTCCATTTGACACCAGGTAACCAGACATTTACTGACAAATTCGGGTTTTACAAACAAGATCTTAAGTTCAATTATTGAACCTTCTTTAAGCGATTGCTCAGAGTTAAACGAAACACCGCCATAACTAACATTATTTAAGTTTAATGTCGCACTATCACCAACTGATTTAAGCTTATATTCAAGTGGGATATCTGATGGATGTCGTATATAACTACGCATTGGTTTCATTACCGTATTCATATTTGTAATCTCATATTCTGTTAACAACTAAGATGCATAAAGCAGGCCAACTATTACGTTAATACAGAATTATGAAAATACAGGTAAATAAGCAGGTAAAAGATTCTTAACATAATAACGACAATCCTGTTGTAAAATCCGTAACTTAGCTATTCAGGATTTTCATCAAGCCATTTTTGTAAAATGGCAATTAATTTTTCAGCCTGACCACGATTTGTAATATTAAATTTGGATTTTTGACGGTATTCATCATTTCGTTTTTGGTAACGGCGAATTGAATATTTATTTGGACCATACTCCTCTTTGGTACGGTTCCATTCTTCAAATCGGTAGACAATAGTCGACCATGCACCTTTTGTAAGAACTTCTTTATCCAGTTGTTTAATTATTAATTTGTCATCTTCGGTATAATCAATTGTTAAGTCATCAACGGTTGAAGCCATATTGGTACCTTATTAGTTTAAATTGAATAACGTATAACCAGGTAACTTACCTGATTATTTATTTAAAGCAATAGTTATCTTAATTGCTTATGTATTATATACTAACTCGATTTTATCACGAACACAAAATCACTTAACATGTTTATCCAGAAACACTTAAAATCAATTATATTAATGATAATAGTAGCAATATCATTATATCTAATTTCGGTGATATTTTTAGGTTGGGAAAGCAGTATTTCTGTTATTAAAAAAATTAGCGTCAGTGGTTGGTTAGGCCTGGTAGCTTGTTCGTTTACCAGCTACATTCTCCGATATTGTCGTTGGGCGTATTTTGTAAATAAGCTGGGATTTAATATTCCACATCTGCAGCATTTTTTATATTATTTATCCGGGTTTGCTTTAACCATTTCACCGGCTAAAATTGGTGAAACAATACGCTCATTGTATTTATACCAACATGGGATAAATTACACTAAAAGTATTTCAGCATTTATCATTGAGCGACTACTTGATTTAGCCATAGTTACAGTTCTTTCAAGTTTGTTATTGTATCAACACGATGACTATGCTGTATTCATCAGTTTATTACTCACTACAATATTGCTCATAATTTTCACTTTAAGAATAAAATATTTACAAACATTTCTACTTAAGTATAACAACAACTTTAAATCTGCACGTCTTAATAAAATTATTGAATCCATAAATAATTTACTAGCTCACACACAAATATTATTACAACCACAACCACTGAGCATAGGATTAATTATCGGTTTTTTTGCCTGGTCAATACAAGGAGCTGCGTTTTATATATTACTCCAACAGCTGGGATTTGAAATACCATTTTATACCGCGATAAGTATTTATTCGATAGCATTAATTTCTGGTGCATTATCATTTATCCCTGGCGGAATAGGCAGCACAGAAATTGTAATGGGGGTATTTTTATACTATTTTGGCGCACCAAAGGAAATTGTGATCATGGCACCGATTATAATTCGGATTACATCATTGTGGTTTGCGGTATTGGTTGGATTAATATCGACAATAATAATCACGAAAAGAGTCAACTTTATAGAAAATTAAATTTTAATTTTATTGTCGATACACTCGTTGCTCATTATGATTTCATCAAGCAAATCACTAAAATTAATTTTATATGAATTTTGCAAAGAAATACACTTAGCTCGTAATTCCATCACATCATTTTCAAATTCACAACTTTCACTAAAAGCAAGGACAATTATATTTTTAAAATCCGCTACCGTAAGACACAAGCAGCGTTTATTAAAAACAGATAATATTAAACCCATAAGGTGTTTAAAGGAGTTCTCTGTTTCGATTATCAAGTTGAAAACAATAACACCTGATCTCGAGTTTCTTTTACAATTTTCATAGAATTCGATGTCATTAAAGAAATTCGGTATTGCCCCATGAGAAAACAAATCGATAAAGAGTATATCAGTATTAGTTGTTAACGAGTTCGAAATATACTGTTTTGCTTCACGATTAATTATATTTAACTCAGATAAATTTGAATTTGAAAAATATTTCTCGGTAATTTCTATTACAGTACTATCATAATCAATCGCCTGAATTT
>JBGMRJ010000004.1:51547-59532 GCA_048061315.1 Gammaproteobacteria bacterium | reverse complement strand
AACTAGACTTGTCATTAAGATGTTGCGATAGTACATAAATAGTACAATAGAAATACAGAAGGATCAGCATAGCTGGGTGTATTTAGCAATCGGGAAAATATGGATGTCAGATGGAGAGTAAGCCCAGTAACACAGTAACTCAATTGCCTACTCGCAATCGGCGAGAGCCCATGGCAAATCAACATAAATCGATAAATTCTAGTGCTGATGCACGTCCAAAAAATTCTAAATTAGGAAAAACTGTGGTTCAGGGTATGTCGCTGTTAATTCAAGGTCAACGACAGTTTGCCGAAGAGTTTGGCCTTAGTAATGCACGGGTTTTTCCTCAGTCTCATTATCTCCTTGATGGACAAAGTCCTGATAAATGCTTAAAACAAATATTTCGTTCCGGTGATCTCGGGATAGCACAATTGCAAGAAATATTTAACGATATGATTGAGCACCAGTTAGCCTTATTCAGTGCTATTGATGCAGTTGCAAAAGAAGCATTAACTTCATTAAGCCCGAAAAATGTTCAAAGTGAAAATCCGAGTCGTTTTACAACCGGTGGTAATAAGTGGCGCTTTTATAAAAGTTACCATAAGGAGTTTCAGGTAAACGATAGTTTTCGATTTAATATGATCGTTGCACCAGGATTTGTGAAAAAATATTCCAGTATTCGTGAAAACCAAAATTAAAAAGCTATGAGGGAACAAAAAATGTACTTAAAGTTACGCCAATTAATAATGCTTCTAATTATAACCGGATTACTCACTGCATGTGGCGGTCCAACTATTAGAATGGGCATTTCATCTTCACCGGATTTAAATCCTAATCGAAAACAATCACCTTTGTCTGTGGTCGTTCGTGTTTACCAATTACGTGATATTAGTTCATTTGAAAGTGCAACATTTAACGAGATTTGGAAAAATGACTTGAATGCATTAACCGGAACAGTACTGACACGAAAAGAAATTGTAATTCATCCTGGTGTGAATAAAGAAATTGTTTTTGATCGGCATGAAAAGGCTAAATATATTGGTGTTGCTGCAATTTTTCGAAATCCGAGAGATAGAAAATGGCGCGATATTCACGAGCTATCTTCGAGCTTGGTTGGTAGTCGGTTTTCAACCAGTTTTTCAGTCAGTTTGGTTGGCAACTCAATAAATATAGCTGATTAAAATAAAATACTAAATTTAAAAATAATATCTAAAATTTATACTTGTATAAATTTGAACTAGGAGAAAAAAATGAGAGGCTTAAGAAAAGTTGTTTGGGCAGAAGGGATGTTTTTAGGCCAGCAACATTTTCAAATGTGGGATAACTATATTGAATCCTATCAAAGATTACAAATACGCAGTATCTCACCAATGGCTTGGGGTTTGTTGCAACTCGAAATTGATCAAGAAGCACTTGAAAATCAACAGTTTCGAATTTCATTTTGTCAGGCTATTTTCCCTGATGGCCGATTAGTGAGTTATGATGCAAGTGAAGGTGAACCACTTGCAATCGAACTAACCGGTGGTTTTAGTGAGAAAGTAGAATTATTTTTATGTTTACCGGCAAATCGAACGACTAAAGGCATTAATGGTTACCATAAAACAGGACAGTTAAGTGCCTGGTATGCCGACTATAGACAAATCGCAGATGAAAACGATCCTTCTCGGGAGCGAGAAGTGATGTTGGGTCATCCAAATTTAATGATAGTTACCGGAGATGAATCGAGAGAAAATTTCACTTCGATTAAAATAGCTGAAGTTGTGAATGATGGGGATGGAGAATATACATTTGTCGAGAATTATATCCCGCCAATTGTCAATATTCAGGCCTCAGAATATTTGTCAGCAATGCTAGTTCGAATAATAGAATTATTTAGCGCAAAAATTCGAGTCCTAAATGAACGCCGAAAACAATATAGTTCTGGGATCGCGGAGTTTGGGCATAATGATGTATCAAATTTTTTAGTACTACAGGCACTAAGTGGTGCTATCCCGATCTTACAACACTTTAGAAAAAACGTTGATTTACATCCCGAACAAATATACCAACTTTTAAGTAATATCATTGGTGGTTTATGCCCCTTTAGTTTAGAAATGGATGTTCATAGTATTCCGTTATACCAGCATAATAATTTAACAAAAGTATTTACAGTTCTAGAAAGATTACTGAGAGAATTAGTTGATGTTGCAATGCCAACTAAAATTGCTCAAATTAAATTGGTTAAAGAATCTGATGCGCTGTATTCAGTGGATAATATTGAAAGTGCAGTACTGGCAAGTTCTACATTGTTTCTTGCTGTATTGCTTGAATCAGATAATTCTAACTGGGTTGGACACTTCGAGAGAATGGCAAAAGTGGGAGCCAGAGCTGATATCGAAATGATCGTGGCATCGGCTTTACCTGGGGTTAATATTCGCCATATGCAACGACCACCCAGCAATTTACCAATTAAAAGTGGTTATGAGTATTACCGTCTGGATCCTAACGGTTCTTTTTGGGATAGAGTCGCAAGCGAAAGAACTTTAGGATTATTTGTACCTAGAGAATTTATTAAAGCAAAAATAGAAATAGTAACCGTTAAAGAAAACTAATGTCGAAAAAAACACAAGAAACGCAAATTAACCAGGTTAATCAAATCCTTGAATCATGCTCATTATTGTTTGCAATAATGAAACCATTTAAGGCGCATGACCGTGGAGCCGGTATCGCTACTGACTACAAAGAAACAATTATGTCTGGTTTTGATTCGCTGGAACAAACTGCCTATGAGCTCAAGATTAATGGGCCAACAATTAAAGAAACAAAATATGCGATGGCAGCTTTTGTTGATGAGATTATTTTATGTTCAGATTGGTCTGAACGTACTTTGTGGATGTCAAATCCGTTACAACTACAATTTTTTGGGGAACATTTAGCAGGGGAGGGTTTCTTTAAGCACTTGGCAAAATTACGTCAAGCGGGTTCAGCCAATACCGATATTATTGAACTCTATTACGTTTGCTTGCAGTTAGGGTTTGAAGGTGTTTACCGATTACAGGGTATGGAACAATTGATGGCTTTGCAGGTTGATTTACGGAGTCAGCTTGAGGATTATAAAAAAATCAAGAATCGGGTGCTATCGCCAACAGGTTTACCAGAGTCGGGTTTTATTTCACACATGCGTCGTGAAGTTCCCAATTGGGCTATCTCCGTTTTTACTGTCGCTATTATATTTTTCACCTACATGGGTTACTCCATGATCATAGAAAATCAATCAGAAAATGGTGTTAAGGATATTTTAGCTTATCAGGATAAAATGGATCCTCGTAAGTCATATCGTTCAGGAGCTTCTAAACGATGAATATGATTATGAGTATGGTAAAAAAACTGGTACTTAGTAAAGGCGGTACAACTGCAATTGCAATAGTTGTATTGGTCACTCTGGTTTGGGTTGCCGGGCCAAGGGTTGGTTTAACTGACGTAAAACTTCGATTAATTATTATTGGTGCCATTATTGGCATAGCATTAATCTACTTATTTATATCATGGTTTATAACCAAACGTAGAGGCTCTCAATTACAAGATGAACTTCAGGAACAAGATGCTGATGATCATTCTGTAGAAATTGATGCGTTAAAAGAAAAAATGAATGAAGCCATTGCTTCGTTAAAAACTACCGAGTTGGGTGTTAAATATCAGGGTAGCAGTGCATTATATGCATTGCCGTGGTACATGATTATTGGACCATCAGCTGCAGGTAAAAGTACTTTATTACGAAATTCCGGATTAAATTTTCCGCATAGTCAATCAGATGATCTTGATGTGCGGGGTTTTGGTGGCACTCGAAATTGTGATTGGTGGTTCTCTGATGAAGCGATCATTCTTGATACTGCCGGTCGTTATACTACTGAAGTAGATGATAATGAAGAATGGCGGGAATTCTTAGGTTTAATCAAGAAATACCGGAAACGAATGCCCATTAATGGTGTCATTATTGCATTAAGTATATCAGATTTATTAACAGCCGATGAAGAGGTTTTGAATTGGCATGTTAAAGTAATTCGCGATCGTATTGAAGAGCTTATAGCCGAGCTTGGTTATTTGTTTCCATTTTATATTACCTTCACTAAATGTGATTTACTGAGTGGCTTTCAATCTTATTTTAATGATTTAAATGAAGAAGAACGCAATCAGGTTTGGGGTTCGGTTTTAGTTGAGCTTAAAAAAGGTGAAGATCCGAGTGAATTAATTGCTGCAAAGCTAGATCAATTATATGTACGTTTATGCGATTTACGCATACATAAATTGTCAGTACAACGTAAGCATGAAATTAAAGCGGAAATTTATGATTTTCCATCACAGTTTCAAGCTGCATCGAATCGGTTGATTGAATTTATTAATTTATTATTTAAAGACAATCCCTATCAGGAAATGCCGGATTTTAAAGGTGTTTATTTTACCAGTGGTGCACAAGAAGGTGTTCCATTACAACGTATCGTTGGTAACTTGAGAGAAGCATTCGGTTATGTAGAGCAAGCAGAAAAAACTGAAGAATCAACAACGCCTCACAGTTATTTCATTAATAAATTATTGCGTGATGTCATATTTAAATCTCCTCGTGATATTATGAAGAGTCGCCGACATCGAAGAATTCATCGGCTCGTCAAAACCAGTATCATTTTTACCAGCATAACTCTCGTTATCGGAAGCGTACTTTTGTTGAGCACAGCATTTACTGCTAACGCCTTGTTACTTAGAAGTGGCACCAGTGTAGTTGAAACATTACACGACGTGGGTAAACAAAAAAACATTAATTATCTTGAGTATTACGATGCACTAGTTAGTGTTTATGAGCATTATGACCGATTAAAAAAATACGATACTGATAATCCCTGGTATGCAAGCCTGGGTGTTTATAAAGGTAGTGAACAAATCAAACCTATTGAAGGTGTTATTATTACTTCAATGGAACAGAATTTTTTATATTCAATTTCAAAGCTACTTGAAAAAACGATTTATCAATATGGTATACGGTGGGAAAAAGTAGCATCTGAGAAATCGGGCGCGAAACTTCGGGTTGGTTATTATAATACTCTAAAAACTTATTTAATGTTAACGGATCCAGTACACATTAATACTGCAGAAGCATCTCCAGTGCTAAATAAAAGTTGGAAGGCAATTGTTAAGTTTAATTCAAAAGCAGAAACATCCAAAACTTTAAATATAATTCCTGAAGAATACATGAAGCAAATGGTCCTGTTATATCTTGACCACATGCAGTTACCCGAGACAAGTAAATTGCATGCTGCTAAATGGACTAAAAATCGATCCATAGTTAAGCGGGCTCAATTACATTTACGGACACCACCAAATGCTGACATGTTATATGCACAACTTAAAAATAAAGCGTATGCACAATTACCGGCTCAATCGTTTAAGAAGTTAGTTAATGTTTCGGGAAATAATTACTTATCCAATGAACTGCTCGTCCCTGGTTTTTATACCCGGGAAGGCTGGGAAAAATTTGTTTCACATGAGATTTGGAGTTTAGTTAATTCAGCCAGTCGTGGTGATTGGGTGTTAGGAACTGATATTAAAGCTTTATCTGATGATGATAAATCATTAACACAAGTTGATGAGGCATTGTTAGTTCAATTGACTCGTGACATTCGATATATGTATTTTAATAATTACGTTAATGTCTGGTTTAAGTTTGTTAAAGAGTTTCGTGTAAAACGCTTTGCTACAATAAGTGATGCAGCAAACAAACTATTACTATTGTCTCGTTCTGATGGTCCAATTGCTGAAACATTTAAAGTGATTGGTGATAATATTAATATTGAAGAAATTACCTGGGATGAAAATGGTAATCGGGTAATTGAAATATTATCTGCTGAGGATATTAAAAAGAAAAAAATATTACAGAAAGTATATGTTAAGGAATTAATCAGACCATTTCACGATCTGCGGCGTTTTACAGATCCAGGTGATAAACGCACTGTTAGTGAGTTGATGAACCAGTATTTACAAGGTTTGTCAGGTTTACAGGCTGAGATGGAACGTATACGAGCCTCGAGTGAAATGGAACGTGAGTCTGAGATATTTGCTTCTAGCATGCTAGGTGGTTCAGGTGGTAAAAATGAAATGTACAAGAGCTGGATTACTACTACCGGGTTGCTTAATGGTAACGAAGTGCGAACTCGAAGAACAATCGAATTGTTTTTAATGGATTCAATTAAAAATTCATGGAAAGTTATAATGCGTGTTGCCATGAAAGAAGTGCAGTATAAATGGGAAAATATGGTTGTTAGGGAATTTGAAGATCGTATTCGAGGAAAATTTCCATTTAGTAAAAATGGTCCTGATGCACCTATTGATGACGTGGCGGAATTTTTTAGACCTAAAGATGGAATATTGTGGTCCTTTGTAAATACTGAGCTTGCCCCTTATCTGGTAAAACGTCGTTCCAGCTGGAAAGAACGTAATTGGCTAGGGATTGGGCCCAATTTTAGCAAGACATTTTTTAAAGGATTACGAAATGGTCATAATATAACAAGTGGTTTATTCCAGCGGGGTAGTGATGAACCTAATTTGACTTTTTCATTATACCCAATCCCAATATCAGGTCTTGATGAGATAATCCTTGAAACAAATGGTCAGTCATTTCGTTATCGAATGGGGCCGCAAGAATGGAAGAAATTTAAGTGGCCGGGTGAAAGCGAACAGAGTGGCGCTAGAATTATCGGTGTCTCTGATAAACGGAATGTTCGAGCTGAGCTTGAAGAAGTTGGCGTTTGGGGAGTATTTCATTTATTTAATAAAGCTAAAATGACTCGGGAACGTGGTACTCAATATAATAGTGAGTGGAATATTGATAGTTATAACTCCAAACCGGTAAAAATATTGTTTAAATTAAAGGCCGATAAACATAATAATTTATTTCGACCTGGCGTTTTATCAAATTTTACTTTACCTAAAAAATTGAGTAATCGTAAACCATCAAAAGAACGGACTAGACGGAATTAGTGATGTTTGGAATATTTAATAAGGAATCAAAACCAGTTCAACGTGCGATAAGGCAAGATATCGTAGGGTGTACTGGTAAATTACCTGTTCATCCTGAATTCATTAAATATAATATTAAAACGCGTGATGCGATTGCTTTGGATAAATGGATTCATGAAGGTGTGTCATTGTTAAATCGCCGATTTGGAGATAAATGGAAACATCAGTTTAAAGAATCGCCAATCCATAAATTTGTTTTTACCGGTCGGGAAGAAAATAGAACAATTACGGGTGTGATTAATCCCAGTCAGGACAGTAGCGGACGACACTATCCTTTTTGTGGTTTTATATCAATTGATAACCCGATTTATAAAGAATTACAATCATTACTGGTTCATTCGTATGCAGATTACTATGATGCCGTAATAAATTTAATGATTCAGGATTGGACTGGATTATCTGCAGTCAATGTTACAAATTCAATTGATTCTACAAAACTGGTTTCAAGTAATTTAACAAAAGGTAAATTACTGGATAATACAATTGAATTATTAAAATCACATACGATGTTTGATTTTTGGAATGACATATTACCCGGTTCAGATTTAGAGCAACGAGCAACACTAGTTAAATCAACAATAAGTACATTACACACAGTTGCCAGGCGTTCACCATCACGAGTACATTGGGGAATACGGTTACCGTTATCCTCTAAAATTAATTCTGCCCAGTACATCACGTTTTGGTTACAGTTATGTGAATCTATGTTAAGTGGTCGAACCTGGAGTGCTCACTATTTCTGGAATTATCCAGCACCATCATTCCCTGCGAAACTAACGGTGTTTTTTAAGCCTGTATCGGCATCCTATTTTTCGCAATTAGTTGATTCAAGTAAACACGATAATACAGTTGTTGATATGTTAACTGAGATGGAAAATTGTACTGTTGATATGGCTAAAATGACACATTTAGTGAATCAGGATGAAATGACATTAATGGAAGCCTTACAACAATGGCGTTCA
>JBGMRJ010000004.1:26352-51447 GCA_048061315.1 Gammaproteobacteria bacterium | reverse complement strand
GAATCTGAAGCGACTAGTGAAGAAGTTTCAGCTAAGGAAACTGTTGATGCTGTAGTTGAGCAGAATACTACCGATGTTCCAGATTGGGTTGGCAGTACCTTTGATCCTTTTTCGACTAATCCAGAAGGTGAAGATCCTCGTTATAGTGATGGTTTTGTTGCTATTAAACAGGAAATTGATAAATTAGCTGATACTGATTATCAGTTGGTAATTGATGAAGCAATTTCGATATTAACCAATGAAGCGAAAGATTTGCGGGTTGCCGGTTATCTTATTTTAGGGCTGGTCTATTTAGAGGGTGCAAAAGGATTAATAATTGGTTTACAGGTATATGTACAGCTACTTGAAAATTATTTTGAAAGTAGTTTTCCACAAAAAATTAACGCGAAAGTTACTGCAATCTCATGGCTTAATAATAATAAATTATTATTTTACCTCGAAAATGATGAATCAAATTTTGAGTCCTATCAGCTTGATGAGATATCAGAATTAATTATTAAACTTAATAGCCTCGTCAAAGACGGGTTTTCTGAGCAAAGTGATATCACAATTCCTGAAATCACTATTGTTAAACCTTGGTTGGAAAAAAATAAAAAAATACTTAAGGATAAGAAACAAAAAGAACAGGATGTAAAAAAAGCAAAAACGGCATCAACTTCAGGCGTCGGAACTACTGGTGGTGGAAGCGCAAGTGTCGGTTCAATACAATCTGACAGTGATGTATTAAAAGCGATAAATACTTTAACTAAGTATTTAATGTCAAATGAACAATATACCAAGGCTATTGGTATTAGTCGGTCTGTTAACTGGAGTGTTGCTGCATTACCAATAAATGACAATGGTAAAACAAAATTACCTGCCCCAAGAAAAACGGGTTTAAATACCATAAAGCAACTTATTGCAAAAGGTGATCATAAGTCTGCATTAAATCAAAGTGAAGCTATGATGTTTGAACCTGGCGGAAATTTTTTACTTGATTTACAGTTTTTATCATTTACCGCGGCAAAAAATATGCAACGAGAAGATGTATCCAAATATATTGCATTACAGACTTCTCTATTGTTACAACGCTTACCGGGTATTGAAAGTTTGAAATTTAATGATGATACGCCATTTGTACAACCTGATGCAAAAATATGGTTGGATGAAGTGAGTGCAATGGGTGGTGGTGGCACAAGTTTACAGCTTGAACTTGATGAGGCATTAGATAAAACGATTGAAGAAGCTCGTGCAATCGCAGAGAGTAAAAATTTACAGGAAGGCTTGGCTGTTTTTGCGAACTATAATGCCTATTCACAAAAACAAAGATTTAAAATGAAGTTGCAAATGGCCGTTATGTGTATGGAAGCAAATCGACCAGAACTGGCGTTACCGGTGCTTGATGATTTATGTGATAACGCTGAACAGTATTCATTAGCAATGTGGGATAGTACGCTGCATATTTTATTACTTAAACATACGCAAAATGCCATACGCGGAATGATAGCAACTGCAAATGATGAAGATAAAATTTCATATGAAACACGGTTAGTATCAATCTCTAACCAAATTTGTAAAACAGATATTCAACAAGCATTAAGTGTGTTGTGAGTATTGGTTTTATTGGGTAATTAATCATTGGATATTTATAGTTATAGAGTCCATTAAACATAGGGTATAAAGAAGGAGAGTAAAATGGCTGATAGTTTTCAAAAGGAAATTCCAAAATCACGAGTTAATATTACATTAGATGTTGAAACCGGAGGAGCACGCAAGAAACTTGAATTACCAATGAAGCTACTTAGTGTTGGTGATTTCAGTGGTGGTAAAGCAAAAGGTAAATTGGCACACCGTGAACGAATTAATATTAACAAAAATAATATTGAATCAGTTCTTAACGAATTATCACCACAAGCTAAATTTACTGTCGATAACGTCATTGCTAATGACGATACTGAAATTAGCGTTAATTTAGAGTTTGATTCTTTTAAAGCTTTTCATCCGGAAAGTGTTGTGAAGCAAATACCGCAACTTGAAAATCTATTGTCAATGCGTAATTTGCTAAAAGATCTTAAGTCAAATTTACTGGATAATGGTACGTTTAGAAAAGAACTTGAAAAAATCATTAAAAATCAACCTGAACTTGAAGATTTAAGATCAGAGCTGGAAAAACTGGCTCCGGATGCAAAACCGGGTGCTGCCGAAGCAGAAGAAACTAAAGCAACACCAGATGCTGAGTAATTAAAACTAACAAGGTGAAGTTATTAAAAGTAAGATACTTCATATTACAGATTTAGGAGAACGAAATGGCAATTCAGGAACATTCAAAAGGTTCAAATACTGAAGTTGAAGAACAGGAAGATGCAAATATCTATGAGCGTTTATGTAAGCTGGTAGATGTTGCTCCTGTTGATGAAGGTTTAGAATTAAGTAATTTTAGTGATTTAAAAGGTATGGCAGATACATCTGCTAATCAACGATTAACAGCTGCATTAAGTGTATTTATTGATGTTATTACAAAATCAAGTTCATCAATTAAGAAAATAGATAAGGTTTTACTGGATAGTTATATAGCAGGGATTGATTCTACAATTAGTAAACAATTGGATTTGATTCTTCATCATGAAAAGTTTCAGGAAATTGAATCAACCTGGAAAGGTTTAAAATATTTAGTTGATCGTACTGATTTTAAGAAAAATTCTAAAATTGAATTATTAGATGTTAGTAAAGAGGATATGAGAGAAGATTTCGAGGAAGCACCTGATACAACTCAGTCTGGCTTATATAAACACATCTATGTTGATGAATATGATACCCCCGGGGGCGAACCGGTAACGGCAATTATTTCAAACTATCAATTTGAAAGTACCGCTCAGGACATTGCATTGTTAACTGAAGTTTCACGTATAGCATCTGTTGCACATTGTCCATTTCTTGGTACTGTCGGGCCAAAATTTTTCGGTAAGAAAAATGTTGATGATATCCCAAAAATTCATGATTTAAGTACTTACATGGATAAAGCTGAGTATATTCGCTGGAAGGGCTTTCGTGAGTCTGAAGACTCACGGTATATCGGCTTAACCTTGCCGCGATTCTTGTTACGTCTACCTTATGGACGTGATAACAATCCGGTGCGTTCTTTTAACTATGAAGAGACCGTGAATGCTGAAAGCAGTGAAAATTATTTATGGGGTAATGCCAGTTTTGCTTTTGCTGCAAATATGGCTAATAGTTTTAAAGAAAATGGTTGGTGCGTGAATATCCGTGGACCTGAAGCAGGCGGTAAGGTGGAAAATTTACCGATTCATTTATATGACGCAGGTCGCGGTTTACAAGGTAAGATTCCAACTGAAATTATAATTCCGGAAACACGTGAGCTTGAATTTGCAAATCTTGGATTTATCCCGTTGAGCTATTATAAGAATAGTGATTATGCCTGTTTCTTCTCGGCTAACTCTGTACAAAAAGCAGCCGAATATACGACGGAAGAAGCAACAGCAAATAGTAGAATTAATGCACGATTACCTTACATCTTCCTGGTGTCACGCTTAGCGCATTACCTGAAAGTATTGCAACGTGAGAATATCGGCTCAACTAAAGACAGAGAAGCGCTAGAGAGTGAATTAAACGAATGGATTCAAACACTCATTACCAAGAAAACTAATCCAGGACCGGAGCTTATAGCAACACATCCTTTGCGGGACGCTAAAGTTGAGGTAAGAGAAATACCGTCTAATCCAGGGTTTTACAGTGTATCCTTATTCGTTATGCCGCATTTCCAAATTGAAGGTGTTGATATAAGTTTGTCACTGGTTTCTCAAATGCCAAAAGAAAAATAATTTTTTAATTCTGAGATTAGTATAGGGAAAATTTATTTTTTCTGTTATATTATGGCAAACTAGTACGAAATATATTCGTACGAAGGTTTTATGCTAAACATGATGTTTAGCATAAATAAACAAATACCGTAATGGTATTAGAGGGAGACTGCGTATGACTAAATGAATTAGTCAAATGTAGTCACTATAATCTTGCAAGATAATTAGAAGGAGTTTTAAAAATGGCTATTCCAGCATATATGACAATTGATGGTATCGAAGGTGGTGTTCAAATTGCAGGTCGTGAAGGAACAATTGAAGTAATTGGTTTTGATCACGAATTACGTATTCCAACCGATAGTATGCAAGGTGCGATTACGGCTACTCGTAAACACGAACCACTAGTTGTAACTAAAGGTTTCGATAAAGCGTCACCTTATTTATATGAAGCCTGTGCAAATGGCACAACCTTACCAACGATTGAAATTTTATGGTATGAAATTAATACAAGCGGTGAAGAAGTTGCTTATTTTAGTCATATCATTGAAGGTGTTAAAATTACTAACGTAACACCTAAAATGCATAACTGTAAGGACATTGATTTTGAACGTTTTCCACATTTAGAATCAGTTGCATTCAAATATGACACTATTCACTGGACTTACCTTGATGGAAATCTAAAAGTTAGTGATTCTTGGACGACTATCGCACGATAGTTAACTTAAAAGGGTATGAATAAAATCATACCCTTTTTTTGTTATAGGGACACTGTCAGATGCATCACGCACTATTTGAGATACTCACTGGCGAATATTTAAGTGGACGAAAAATTTCTACTATACCAACGGGTTATGATCTTACTGTTAGTATTAAAGATCATTTAACACGATTGTTAAATGCTCGTTTGGGTGCCATGCAACACCTCCCCGATTATGGCTTACCCGATATTTCTTATATGTATCAAAAACTCCCATATTCACTTGATGATATGGTTGACGCAATAAAAAATAGTGTCCTTAAATACGAACCCCGTTTGAAACAAGTTGATGTGCTGTATAAACCAATGAGTGGCGAAGATTGTATTTTACATTTAGCTGTGAATGGTCGTTTATCATCAGGTCATTATGTACAATTTGAAACCTATTTTATGTCTGGTGGTTATGCTCGAGTAGAAGAGGGTGCAGTTAAAAATTAATTAATAAAGTTTATGAGAGAATATTACGAAGCAGAATTGAGACTATTACATGATTCAGCTCAGGAGTTTGCAAAAGCATATCCTGAACAAGCTGGTATGCTTAATCTCAGCGAGTTAAAAGATCGTGATCCTTATATAGAACGTTTGTTAGAAGGAATGGCATATCTGACAGCTCAAATTCGTCAACACATTGATGATGATATTCCTGAAATAAGTGAAAATTTGTTATACCAATTATGGCCTCATTTTCTAAGGCCATACCCATCATCAACAATAATCCAATTTATGCCACGAATTGGACAGTTGCAACAAACACAGCAAATAAACAAAGGCACACTACTGCTCTCTGCACCTACTGGTGATGAGCGTGTAATATGCCGGTTTGGTTCAACAGTTGATGTAACATTGAATCCCATTCGACTATCGAAAGTCATTATGAGTGAACCAGCTGGCGGTGGTACAACACTGAAATTTACCTTCCAGCTTGATAGTGGTGTAGCAGCTTCTGATATTGACTTATCGAATCTAAAAATTCATATTCATGCTGATCCAGCATTAGCTTTGTTATTACACCATCAATTTACGGGTGAATTAAAACGCACACATTTGTCTTTCCCTGAAGAGCCAACTGTAATGCCGTTTGAGCTAGGTGGGCAACAAAGTGTTAAGGCAAGTCATTTTGAAATGGATTCTTCGATGTTACCGCTTAATGGTAGAAGTTTTCACGGTTTCCACTTACTTCAAGACTTTTTTAATTTTCGTGAAAAATACATGTTCTTTACGATTAAGGGAATTGAAAATGTAAACTGGCCGGATTCAACTTCGCAATTTGATATTACTTTTAATATAAAAGGAATATTGCCTCAAGATCATAGTTTATCAAAAGAAAATTTTTTACTTCATTGTAGTCCTGCAGTGAATTTATTTGAACAAACAAGTGAACCTATTAATTTGACACACAAGCGTTCAGCGTATCCAGTAATTGCCGACATATCCTCAAGAGAAGGAACAGAAGTTTATAGCGTCGACAAGGTAATTGGTGTTGATGCAGAAAATGGTGAGCAATACGAATATTTTCCAATGTACACTTTTCAACACCGTCGCAAAGGTGGGCGTTATTATTATAGTAATCGAAGAGTGATTGGAACCGGGCGTCCAGAAACTTATATATCAATTGGCGGTGTTTCAAATTTTCGTGCAGAAATGTTATCTTGCGTTATTACCGCAACTAACGGTAGTTATCCAAGACGTTACATCCGTGAAAATCAGGTTAGCACTCCATCGGTAGATTTTCCGTCTTACGCATCATTTAAAAATTTAACACGCCCATCGGTAATGTACCCACCACCAGAGCGTGGTCGTTTTCAGTGGGATCTGATTTCACATTTATCTCTTAATTATAGCTCATTAGCGTCTTTAGATGTTCTACGTCGTGTTTTAAGCCTGTATGACTGGAGTAATGATGAACAAAATTCAAGAAGGGTTAATGGAATTCAAAATATCGATATTGAATCTGTAGAACGCATCCGAAAAGGTGCGATATTACGAGGGCTGGAAATAACACTTACAGTTCATGAAGATCGATATCGTTCAATTTCAGACATCCATTTATTTGGTATGGTACTGCATCATTTTTTTAGTATGTATGCTGCAATAAATTGTTTTATCTTAACTAAAATTAACTGTCATCCATCTAATAAGGTATTAACATGGGAACCACTAGTCGGCGAAAACTCCCCGATATAATATACGATGTTCTTGGAAATGCACCGAGCTTTGAGTTTTTCCAGGCAATTCGTTTATTAGAAGATTCATGGCATGGCCATGGAACAGTTCGTCAGGGTCTGGAAAAATGGATACGGATGCGCCCAGCCTCTGAAATGAGTTTTCCTGGTGCTGATATCCGACGTTGTAAATTGGGTGATGATAACAAGTTTGATTTGCAATTAAATTTTATGGGTCTTTATGGTGTTGATGCTGCTGTTCCTAATTACTTTATTGAATTTATCGCACGTGATGATGAATCCTGTCAACCGATGCGTAAGTTTATTGATATTTTTTGTCACAGATTATACTCACAATTTTATTTGGCATGGAAAAAATATCGTCCTTATACGCATTTAGAACAAAAAGATTCACCTTATTTACATTATCTTGCGGCTTTATCAGGTAATGTTATAACCGATTCTGATTCGATTGAATTGGGATATTGTGGTGCAATTGGATCCAGAGTACGTAGTGCGACTGCCTTGTCTGGTGTACTTAGTGATTTTATGGGTAATGTTCCAGTAGAAATCGAACAATTCGTTGCAAGATGGATCAAAATAGATGAACAAGTTGGATTAGGTGCAAATGAACCTGATGGATTGTGTTTAGGCGATAATACTATACTTGGAAATGAAGTTTTGGATGTTAGTGGTAAAGTCGATATAGTAATCGGCCCTATGAAAAGTAACGAAGTTAATGGCTTATTGCCTGGCAATAATCGTGCGCGTGAACTCGGTAGTTTGGTTGATCGATTTATGGATCCAACGATGACTTTTGATGTCTTGCTTAAAGTAGAACCTTCAGATGGTATAGGGATTTATCTGGGTGCAAAAGAAGTGGTTTTGGGTTGGACGACTGTTTTAGGATCAGCGTCAAACTCAAGTTACGATATTAGACTTCCAGGTAAAAATTTCGCTGTAAAAAACCCTAATGATACAAAAATAGATAGCGATAAACTTGATATGGTTGCCTAGGCAATCTGATAATTAATGTGAGATAAAAGGAAATTATTGTGAATAATCAAGATGTCCGGGTATTACTCGAAAGATTAAATGATCGTACAGCTAACGCTATCGAAGATGCAGCTGCATTTGCAAGCACTCGAACACATTACGAAATTACGATAGAACATTTAATGATAAAGTTATTAGAAGAGGGTGGTGGTGATCTTGAATTAATATTTGAATTTTTTGGTATTGATGTCGATAAACTTTGGCAAGATATGCTGGAAAATTTATCTCGTCAACGTGCTAACAATTCCGGCAAGCCATCATTTTCACCATTATTATTTCAGTGGTTTGAACGAGCATGGACGGCAGCAACATTATATTATGATGAAAATCGCATTCGTTCAGCAATGTTACTTGATGCATTGATTCAATTATCACCGTTACTACCTGGTTCATCATTTAACGAATTAGACGGTATTTCATTAGACAAGTTAAGAAGTCAATACGCCGTTATTGTTGATGGTTCCAGTGAAGCGCAAAAAGACAATCGTTTTAACATCTCACCCGAGGAAGCAGATGATGTTTTAATTCCCGACAAATCAAAAAAATCAACGTCAAAACAATCAGCTAGTCAAAATGCAGAATCGGCATTAAGTCGTTTTACCGAAAACGTTACCTATAAAGCAGCATCAGGAAAAATTGATCCGGTATTAGGGCGAGATGAAGAAATTCGCTTAATGATTGATATTTTAAGTCGTCGTCGTAAAAATAATCCCATCTTGGTCGGGGAACCCGGAGTTGGCAAAACGGCGTTAGTGGAAGGGTTTGCGCTAAGAATTGTTCACGAAACAGTACCTGGTGATTTAAAAGGAGTGCAAGTTCATACTCTAGACCTGGGTTTGTTGCAGGCGGGTGCTGGTGTTAAAGGTGAATTTGAAAAACGTTTAAAACAGGTAATTACTGAAGTCAAAGATTCTGCAATTCCTATTATCATGTTTATCGATGAAGCTCATACCTTAATAGGCGCTGGTGGTGAAGCGGGCATGAGCGATGCAGCTAATTTGTTAAAACCAGCATTAGCACGGGGTGAATTGCGAACGATAGCTGCAACTACCTGGTCTGAATATAAAAAATATTTTGAACGTGACGCTGCATTAGAACGACGTTTTCAGGTCGTTAAAGTTGAAGAACCCACTATTGAAAATGCAATCGTTATGTTGAATGGTTTGAAAGTACATTATCAGACTCACCATGATATTTTAATAACTGATGATGCCGTTCAAACGGCTGTGCATTTATCAAGTCGTTATATTAATGGCCGTTTTTTACCCGATAAAGCGATTGATTTACTGGATACTGCTGCAGCCAGAATACGTATGGGGCAAGCAGCTAAACCTGCTTCAATTGAATCTGCCGAAAGCCATATTGAATATATAGAACGTAGATTGGGTCATTTAGCGAGTGAACATAAAAATGGTTTACAAGTTAATGAATCACTGCGTGATGAGCTTAAGAAAGATCTTGAAGAAACGAAAACTAAATTGGCAACACAAATAGAACAATGGGAAAAAGAACGAGAACTGGTGGTTAATATTCGAGATCACCGTGATCAACTAACAACCAAATATCGTGAAAATGTTGATGAAAACGACCCGAATATTATTGAATTAAAAACGAATTCTTTAAAAATCAGAGATGATTTAGCAGAAGTACAAGGTGAATCACCTATGGTACAGGCTGAGGTTAATGGAGCTGCAATAGCTGAGATTATTGCTGATTGGACCGGTGTCCCTGTTGGGAAAATGTTAAAGAATGATCTGACTTCTCTTATGGAGCTCGAAGATAGATTACGAGTGCGTGTCATTGGTCAAGATGATGCAATCAGCGATATAGCACGTTCAATACGTACATCGCGTGCAGGGTTATCAAATGATGAGACTCCGATAGGTGTATTTTTGTTATCAGGACCAAGTGGTGTAGGTAAAACGGAAACAGCTCGTTTAATAGCAGATGAAATGTTTGGTAGTGAGCGATCATTAATAACCATCAATATGAGTGAATACCAGGAAGCTCATACTGTATCGCAATTAAAGGGTTCACCTCCTGGATATGTTGGTTATGGTGAAGGTGGCATTCTAACTGAAGCTGTACGAAAAAGACCTTATTCTCTAGTATTACTGGATGAAGTTGAAAAAGCGCATCCGGACGTTATGAATTTATTCTATCAAGTCTTTGATAGGGGGTTTATGAGAGATGGGGAAGGGCGTGAGATTGATTTTAAAAATACAATCATTATTATGACCTCAAATTTAGGTACAAATGAAATTGTTGACGCATTTACTCCGGATGAAAAAAATGAAGATGAAAATCAAATAACTGATACAACTGAAAGTAATACTCCGGAGAATACTGACGATAAAAATAATGATGTCAAAGATAGTGATGGAAAAAATGAAGAGTGGCAAACTCCCAAAATGTCTGAGCTAAAAAATATTATTCAACCAGCATTGTTAGCTCATTTTGCACCCGCATTACTAGGTCGTATGCAAATTATTCCTTATCGACCATTAGATAGTGAAGCATTGCAATCTATAGTGGCTATCAAACTTGATGCCGTAGCACAACGTATCGACAAGGCTCATGGTATACAAATGCATTGTGAGCCGAGTGTTTTTCAACATTTAGCCGAACAATGCACACAACCTGAAACTGGTGCTCGTTTTATTAATGCATTAATTGAACAACAGTTACTACCTGAAATATCTCGAAGTTTATTACAATTTATGGCGGACGATGACATGCCAGACGTTTTATCACTCGAGATTGATGATAAAGGTCAAATGTCTGTATTGTTTTCTGATTTAGTTGATGAAGACGACGTTGAGTCAGAAACCACAGAAAATGAAGTGAGTGCCTAATTTAATTTAACTAAAAGCGATTTAAATATTATGGATAATATAAATAGCAATTTATCATCTCCGCAGTTTGATATAGCGGCAGCAAATGAAAACCAGTTCTTTTTAAATGTAAAAGGAGTTCCGGACAATGTTTTAACAGTTTTAGATTTTGATTGTGACAATAATAGTTTGTCGCTTGATTATCAATACAATATATATGTAATGGTAGAGTCTAAAGTTAATCCTGTTGATATTATCGGAAAGTCTGCAAAATTTGATATGTTATGGGACGCAGATAGTGTCTACGTCCATGGCCTTTGCACTTCAGTTTTCGAAAGCGGTGCAATTTTTAATGGTGAAGAATTTACTATCCAATTATCATCACCAATGTCAGTATTAAAGAATAATCAAAAAAACAGAGTTTTTTTGAATAAAGACATATCAATGATAATTGATGAAATTTTATTAGAGGCAGGATTTCAGGCAGCTGATTATAAATTGAAGCTATCAGCTACTTACCCGGTTTATGAGTATTTGATACAGTATAATGAAACAGATTTTGATTTTCTAAGTCGTCAACTATCGCATCATGGTATTTATTTTAGGTTTGAACAAACAGAATCAAAAGTGAAGATAATTTTTCATGATAATGTTAATGATCTACCTATGCTCAATGGACCTAATGAATTAATGTTTCAAGAACGCTCAGGGCAAGTACGAAGTGTTGAAACAGTGTCGTCAATACGACAACAGGCTGATCTTATGTCTGAAGAAATTTTATTAAAAGATTATAATTATCGTACACCTGAATCAGACTTAACTATATCATCAAAATCCAAATCAGAAATTAAAAGTATAGGTTTAGTCTACCGTTATGGACTTCATTATAAGACAATTGATCAAGGGGAATACTTTTCTAATGTGTATCAACAGTCTTTAGAATGGCAAAGAAAAACATTTGTTGCCGATACGGATTGTAGAGGATTAGTCCCCGGTATTAAATTTACACTAACTGATCACCCAGTATCGGATTTAAATGGAGATTATTTGGTTATTGAAGTTGAAGCATCTGGTTCTCAAAGACACAGTATTACTTCAGATGATAGCGTTAAAAAGAAAACGTATCATAATAAAGTTTTATTAATTAAAGCAGGTATTGAATACCGGTCTAAGATTCATCAAAAATCGATGATATACGGCAGTTTTTCCACAAAAATTGAAACTACCGGCGGTGATTATGCTTATTTAGATGATCAAGGTCGTTATCGCGTTAGATTACCTTTTGATGTATCAGATAAAGAAGAGGGTGATGCTAGTCATGCAGTTCGTCTTATGCAACTCTCTTCAGGATCTAATTATGGTATGCACTTTCCATTACATGCCGGTACAGAAGTGGTAATGTCTTGTGTGAATGGGGATATTAATCGACCCTTATTACTGGGAATGGTTAGTAACCCTGATACACCATCGACTGTTACATCTGCAAATGTATCTCAAAATATTTTAAGAACATGGGCTGGAAATGAACTGTTAATGGAAGATAGAAAATCGAATGAGCGCATTGATTTATTTACAAAAGATAAGAATAATATTTTAACGCTTAGTGCAAAAAAAGATGGACATCATATCAGATTGGCAACTGAAAAAGGTGAAATGGAAATATATGCTGATAAAACACTTTTAATTGAAACCGGTGATAGTCATACTATTCAGTCGGGAAATGATCATTTGGTAGAAATAGAAAATGATCAACAATTAGTTACTAAGAATAAAGAAATTGAACAACAAGCTGCAACTGATATAATTTTTACAGCAGATAAAAATATATTGTTAGAGGCCGAGGCTAAAGATGTTAATCTAACTACAGGTAAAGACATTGTTACCACTGTAGATGCTAATTATTCTCTGGAAGTTAAGCAGGAAAATGTAGAAATGTTGATTCCATCGGGTGAATTTTCTGTTAATGCTGGTGCATCAATAACCTTTGCAGGAAAGGGCGGAGGACCGATTCATATAGGTCAAGCATCTGGAAAAATTGAAATTTCAAATGCTGGTGATCTGTTGCTTGATGGTCCAAACATCAACATTAAAAGTTCATCTATCAATATTAAAGCTGGAAGTATTGGTGGAAATTAAATTTTATAGATTACAAAATAGTTATATTTTATTGGGGGCTTGTTATGGCTAATACACTTTATCGAATCAATAATGCAACTGAAATTACTAAATCAGATACTCAGATAATGACAGTAGGTGAGGCATTGAATGGTGGAGCAAAATCTTTGGTGATGGATAATGGGAGTGAATTTGATGGTAGTTTCATTCACGCATCATCTGTCCCACACTTATTATCTGAAGATAAAGTAATTGTTCAGAAAATATCAGGAAATTATATTATTACTGATAAATTACGACAATCTGGCGAAAGACCTACTATTGGGTTTGATATCAATGAAGATGGAAGCTTGAATTTGTATTCAGATGTACAAATAACGCTAAAAACTTTAAATGCGAAAATCGATGTATTGGCCAATGGTAAAATTTTAATTGATGGCAATGAGGTTTATTCTATTTCGAATGGTATTAATAGAATGCAAGGTACCAGCATTGAATTAAATTGATTCACTGTGATTACAAATGATTGAAATAGATATTCCTTATATAGATACACATTTGAACGTAGCTTTAAGTTTGTATGTGCAGAGGAATAATTGTTTAATTCAACACTATGTTGAAACCAGTGTACAGCATTCGATAGAAAAAAGATTGCTAGTACATCTTCATGTGCTGGCACGATCTATTGTGAGTGATGAATCTGAGCCAAAAGATGATGCGGATTTATTTGTTTATGTGTCCCGCCGAATTTTATCTCCTGTTGGAGAACATCAAGACCAGGTAATTTCGTTTGCCAGGCAAATTTTTTCAGAGTATGCATATCCAACTGGCCTGGTCGATGCTTTTATTCTTTTCTATAATCAGGATATCAATAATTTATTAGTTGAATTATTTAAAAGCAATAAAGAATTACGTTCAACAATAATAACTATCTGGCATTATCGAAATCAGGAAATCCCCTTAGGCTTACTTAATCAATCAGAGTTACAAAAACAGGATACTAATTTACAGGAAGCAGTACTACGTTATCATTCAGATCGCGATATTATTAATATTGAATTATTTCAAAGCTATTATCGATCATTGATTGATAATGTAAAGAAAGAAAATTTAACTGCTGATGTTCTTCATGCTTCATTATGGGGCGGTATGTTAAGGCAGGATAATAATATATTAACGGCAATTAGACGTGCAATTGAACTTGAGTCAAATGATAAAGACCGTGAAAAATATTTACGTTTAGCAGCTTTAAATGGAAATCCCGATTTTTTACAGGTTTTCAGTTCGGTTGCAGAAAATAAACCTGAATTTGGCAGCTATTTAATATCACTCTTAGGAACATCAGAGTCTATTAAAATTTTATTTTCCATGTTACAAAATCCTAGAATTAGTATTTTAATTATTCCTGCCTGGCAATTAATAACCGGGCAGAAATTAAACCTGCTTCCTCGGATTTCTTTAGTTGAATCTAAGCAATCTGATAATTATAGCAATGAGGATACGGATGATATTCCATTAATAGCTGATATAGAATCAGCGAAAGTTTGGGCAACATCTAATGTGGCTCGTTGGCAACCTAATACGCGATACTTTCATGGTAAGGAATGTAATAAAAACAATCTTCAAGAACTATCTTACCAGTTGTCCGGAAAAATAGGTGAAGATGTATTTGATTTACTATCGTTGCAACATAATGCTGGGTTAAATCTTAAATTAAATAATTGGGTGTTGGATAGGTATGAAATACTGGATAGTATATCGAATGTAAACTCAACAAGTAGTGGATAAATTAAATGTTGGAATTATCTAATGAAACAGATTGGTCAGCTGGGTTATATGCTGGTTGGAATGAAGATAGACAATCTCAGATATCATGTATTATGAAAAGGGGATTCTCATTTGATCAAAATGGTGACGTTAAGCCTCTTGAAGAGACTCCTGGAATTATTGAAGTTGACGAATATTATACTAAGCCACATGAATCCAGTTTAAAGCAAGTCAGTGAATTATCATCATTTAAACAGGGTAGTGAAACGTATCTATATGGTACTGCCTATCCAGAGGATAATAAATATGCAATGGAGGTAGAATACAGTATTGTTTTTAATGATGGCAAACGCTGGACTAAAGTTTTACGGATTTCTGGTAAACGTAGCTGGAATAAAATAATGTTAGGTTATGTAATGAGTAAACCTGAGATATTACAGCCTACTCAAATTAAATATGAGAATGCATTTGGTGGTTATAATCCGGAAAACGAAAAGGAAAGTTTTAGTTATAATCCTATTGGTAAAGGCTTTAATAAGGCTTCGGGTTGGAAAGTGATGAACCTTGAATTACCGAGTATTGAAATTGGACCAAAATTTTTAAAATCTCCACCTCAACAACAGATACCTGCAGGCTTTTCTCCACTACCGATTTATTGGGAGCCACGTAAAAAAGAATTAGGTGAAATACATC
Source organism: Gammaproteobacteria bacterium (assembly GCA_048061315.1). Classification (GTDB taxonomy): domain Bacteria; phylum Pseudomonadota; class Gammaproteobacteria; order UBA6429; family Thiohalophilaceae; genus CAYQUC01. The sequence continues at coordinate 36,266 of JBGMRJ010000004.1, read as the reverse complement.
CAAATCCTGAAGAGCAAGGAGGATGCCCCTATACAGCACAATCCAAATCATCACTACATAATGTCGCACCACTTGATCAACGTTTTCCAATGCCATTTATTGGAGGTGAAAAAATCAGGTTAAAAGGATTTTTCAATAGTGAAGAGTCTAATCGAATTATAGAATTTGAAGTCCCTAAATTGAATTTTGATATTTCAATAGTACTTGCAAACAAAAAAACGAAATTATTTCCCGTGTTTGACACGATTATAATTAATACAGATAAGTTAGAATTTTATGTGATTTGCCGATTGGGAATAGCGTGGGATATTTTAGATACCCGTAATGGATGGGTGATGATATCTGAAAAGAAAATTATAAATCAATCCTTACCTAATGATATAACAAGGAATTATGCTTAATCATAAATTTTGCGAATTAGATTATTTCACCTCCTAAAACACATAATTATCTAAAACGATGTTTGAATTTAGATTATATTCTATTAAACACTACAAAAGTAATGTTTATCATCGGTTTAGTCTAATAAGCACAAGATTTTGTGATTTGTATTCGAACAGTATTTATAGTAACTATTTGATTTAATTGAATTATTTTTTTGTTTTTTGAAAGAAATGTAATTATTTATGATATTTAAGTTTACTTGCTATAATTATACTTTAATAAACAATAGTTTAAATAAGATAATATTTATATTCACCATAATACAATGATTAATCCTAAGTTATTATTAAATCGTATCGTCTGTCTCTGTGGTTTTAATCAAAACAGGATTCAATTGTAATGGGGTTAATTGACGATCTTCATAAAGAAGCACAACATCAGCAAGCTGATGCTGAGTCTGTTATTGCGAATAATGAGAAAATAGAGGAACAATTCCATAAGACTATCCAGCCAAAGATGGTTTTGATATTTAAATTTTTATCAGACCTTTCTGAAAGTTTAAATCAAATTAAATCTAAAATTTTTGTCTCTTACCCCATCAAAGAATATTCTGTGATGCGAGATATGTTACCGGCTGATTATAAGGTTATCGTAGATAGTAGACAGAATATGACTAATATTAAATTTAGTTTTACCTGTTCATCTGAAAATCGCGTTAGATTTGATGTGGAAAATAAAATTTATATAGATCGAATTAGTGAATTTCTGGATCTTCATCATATAAGTTATGTCTGCCATAAAAACAAAGATAGTCGTCATAATGTAACTAATGCAACCTTTAGTGTTGATTCGATGGTTCCTGTTAGCTTTGAGTTTAGTGCAAATTTTGATTCAACAACTATTGTATTAAATATATCAAATTTTAATGGTTTGAATACAGATAGATTTTTAATTGAATATGAAAAAGTTAATACTCAATATTTAGAAGATTTAGGGAAGTATATTTTACGAAGAGAGTCCGAGTTATTTGAAACTAAAATTAGCCAAAAAGAATTAAATGAAATTCGGACTAAATTAGAAAAAGATAATAAGAAAAAGAAAAAAAATAAAAAAGCTAAATCGACTAAAACTAATAATAAATTAAATAAAGTAACGATATCCGGTTATAAACCGGAAGATATTGAATCGGTACTCGATACCAGTATAACTAAATCAAAAGATAGAATTGAAAATGATTTAAAAAAATCTGAAAATTTACGTAGTAAAGTTACTGTTATTAATTCAGAAGAAAAGCTTGAAGATGGGGATACTTATACAGAAAATAGAATTGATAATAATAAATTTGATCTACCAGATTATTCAAAATTCAAATTAAAATTTTCATTATTACCATCTGCTTTTAATCCACCATCGCAAGCAGTGTTAGATATCCATGCGCATCTAAATAAATTGTCTGAATTGAATGATTTTCCGAATCAGCTTATTCATGAGGCTGCTACGATTCTTTCAGATATAAATAAAGTGGATGTGCCAGTAATGGATAGAATTGAAGTTGCACATGCAATTTACATAACAGTATATCCTTTTATCGTATCGATATGCGCTCCATATAATAATGAATTAAATAAAATAGAACCTCATGATGACTGTTTAACGACATTGTCCTATTGCGTAGTAGTAGCTGAACAAATTTCAATAGCCTATAAATATGCATATTTAGAATTTTATTCTACAAATGTTAACGAATATCGAGAAAAAAGAAATAATATCGTTGAATTAGGATTTCGTATATTAGAAATGATTCGGCTGGAGCAACGTTTAAGAGCTTTACGATATGAAAAGTTACCAGGTTCAACATGGCTTGATGTTAACCAAATATTTTTCTCTCTGATATTACACAACGATATTGATGAGAAAAAAATTCTGTCGAGTGAAATAGGAATAATCTGTATTAAACCCGAAGATATTATTGAATTACAGACTAAAAACAGTTTGCGTGATTTATATTTATCAATTCAGTTATTTGGTGTATTAGATGTTATTACCTGGCCGGCTCATTTATTTTATTTTCCAGATTCATATTTGAGCTATCTGGATTCTGCATTACGTATTATTGATGATGATGGTCAAACTTTAGAAGCCGGTTGGATGATTACATTCTTGTTTAATGATGGTCCACCAGTTCATAAGCGCACAGATTCTATGTCTGCTCCTGGAATAAAAATTGATTTTTCAGTATTGCATAACGCTTTAGTCGCTGAACATGAATTATTAGCTAAAATGATATTTTTATCTTCTATTGAGAATGATAAATTAAGTGCTCCATTGGCCAAGTTAAAGGAACAGGATAAAATACCAGTATTAGAAATGATTCTTATGGCGATTAAACGCCGCGAACGACATCACAAGCGTCATAACGTTTATGGCTCTGAAAAATTGGTAGTAAATTTTGGATTCAATGATTCCTATAAAACATTGTCAGGCTATGCGAAACCTCAAAACTCGAAAGATAAAAGTATTCTGGCAAATGTAGAATTAATTCAGCAGGAATCAATTAAATTATCCGATGAATCTCCTGTAGAAATGTCCAGCGCATCAAGTTGGAAAATTATTAATTTTAGTACTGGGGGCTTATTAATTTCTAATGATAAAGTTAAAACTACCAGGACCTTGCAAATTGGTCAAATATTGTCATTTAAACCGAAAGACAATAGCAATGTACCTCTACTTGGTTTTGTAGGGCGAATGCATCGATTAAAGGAAAATCAAATTGAAGTAAGCATTATTCGAATGGCGAGTTATGCTGAATCAGCTTTAGTTTTGGATCAACAGTCGTCTTCTACAGATACAGGTAATCCTGTTATTCTTTCACAAGATATGAATGAGCGCTGGCAAATAGTGTTACTTCATGAATATGGCTATATTTCAGGTACACCGTTAAAATTAATTCGAAGCAATGGCTCAGTTATTTTACTTCGCTTAGGTGATATTTGGATGTCGAAACGTGATTTTACTGTTTTTGAAATTCGTTCTGCCGGTCTTTAATTTTTTCTTGCTTGCACCAATCACCTATCTGGTTTACTCTTGCCGCTCTAAATTATATGTGTTTATGGTATTTAGGAGAGGTGTCCGAGTGGCTGAAGGAGCACGCCTGGAAAGTGTGTGTACGGTAACCCCGTACCGAGGGTTCGAATCCCTCCCTCTCCGCCATGTTTACCTGTGAATTTGTTGCTTGAGATAAACACCAGACTGTTTTTTGAACAAGTTACTAAATTAGTATTATTTAGAGTTTATGGTGACTTACATTGGTCCCCTCGCAACGCTACATTGTGAACTCCGCCAGGCCTGGAAGGGAGCAACGGTAACAATCGACTCGTGTGTGGGGTGTGGCTGGTGTAAGTTACCACCATTATTTATTTCAATAATATCAAACACTTAAAAATATACTATCTATAAGATGCGTATATTTGCTTTGCTCTGTACAATATGGAAAATAGTCAGATTAGAGTATGAAATAGTATGAGTTATCAAGTATTAGCACGTAAATGGCGTCCTAAAAGCTTCGAGCAGCTAATTGGTCAAGAACATGTTCTTCGTGCATTAATTAATGCTTTAGACAGTCAACGCATCCACCATGCGTTTTTATTCTCTGGTACGCGAGGCGTCGGTAAAACAACTATTGCACGCATTTTTGCAAAATCATTAAATTGTGAAAAGGGTATAAGTTCTACACCGTGTGGCGAATGTTCCACTTGCATTGAAATTGATGAAGGTCATTTTGTCGACTTAATAGAAGTTGATGCGGCTTCCAGAACCAAAGTTGAAGATACACGAGACCTTCTTGATAATGTTCAATACGCGCCCACCCGGGGGTCATACAAAGTTTATCTAATTGATGAAGTTCATATGTTGTCTAATCATAGTTTTAATGCATTATTAAAAACTCTGGAAGAACCACCACCACATGTCAAATTTTTATTAGCAACAACTGATCCTCAAAAATTACCAGTAACGATATTATCACGCTGTTTACAGTTTAATTTAAGACGAATTTCCGTGGAGAATATCAATAAATATTTACAGAATATACTAAAATCAGAAGATGTGAAGTTTGAAGAAAGTGCTGTGAACAATATTGCCAAAGCTGCAGATGGTAGTATGCGGGATGCTCTCAGCATTCTTGATCAGGGAATATCCTTTGGAAATGGTACGTTGCTCGATAGTGACATTAGAATGATGTTAGGTAGCATTGAGAAAACGCATATCTTTGTTATATTAGAAGCTTTAGCTAATAATAATGCCAATCAACTTATAACTTGTGTCAACGATTTATATGATCAAGCTGTTGATTTTTCAATATTATTAAATGAACTTTTAACCAGTTTACATAATATTGCGCTATTACAAAAAGTACCAAATGCATATGATGAGCAAATGGGAGATAAGAATCGGCTTGATGATTTAGTTAATAATATTCAAACTGAAGATATCCAGTTATATTATCAAATTGGCCTTATTGGTCAACGTGATTTAGCGCTTGCCCCAAATCCAAAAGTGGGATTTGAGATGGTAGTATTACGAATGTTGGCATTTAGACCAAATAGCAATAAAAAAAAACATAATATTATAGCGACTCAACCATCTGAAAGACATTCTGAAGAATCTAAACAATTCGATAAAGAGGCAATAATAACGAATGATGATGCTTCTGATTTGAAACCTGAACCCCAAACAGTTGAAGATAACACTAAATTTACTGATTCATGGGATACATTGGTATCGTCGTTAAATCTTAGTGGTTTGGATAAACAGTTACTAATGAATTGTGTGTTAATTTCAAATGAAAACAACGACTATGAATTAGTGTTATCACCAAATAATTCAAGTTTGTTGACTAAAGAACGAGTTAATAAAATTGAAAAAAATATTGCGGATTCTATTGGAAAAAAAATTAAGTTAAGTATTAATATTAAAAACACAGATGGTGAAACGCTTGCAGAGAAAAATGAACGACAAATAGAAATTAAAAATAATAAAGCAAAAGAATCAATTCAAAATGATAAAAACGTTCAAGATATTATTGATACGTTTTCAGCATCAATCAATAACAAGAGCGTTAAACCAATTTAAACCTATACACTTACGACTAACTTACAGGACAAATATTATGAAAGGCGGAATAGGCAATTTAATGAAGCAAGCCCAAAAAATGCAGGAAGATATGAAAAAAGCTCAGGAGCAAGCTGCATTAATGGAAATTACGGGTAAGTCCGGCGGGGGGCTTGTTACCATTACAATGACTGGTCGACATGATGTTAAACGAGTTGAAATTAACGACAGCTTACTTGGTGATGATAAGGAAATGCTGGAAGATTTGGTTGCTGCAGCAATTAATGATGCAGTAAGACAGGTAGAAGAAGCTACAAAAGATCAGTTTTCTTCTTTAGGAGCAGGATTAAATTTACCAGCAGGATTTAAGCTACCGTTTTAATTATGTCGTTTAGTCCTTTAATTAGTCATTTAATTGAATCATTTCGTTGTTTACCTGGTGTTGGTCCTAAGTCTGCGCAACGCATGGTATTTCACCTATTAGAAAGAGATCGTGATGGTGCTAAAATTTTAGCTGAAAAAATATTGGAAACCATTGAATCTGTAGGTAACTGTTCACTTTGTCGCACTTTCTCAGAAAATGAGCACTGTTCAATTTGCAGTAATACGAAACGTGATAATTCAATGTTGTGTATTGTTGAAAGTCCAATTGATGTAGTTGCAATTGAGAATTCCACTGATTTTCAAGGATTGTATTTTGTTTTACTGGGACACTTATCCCCGTTAGATGGCATTATGCCTGACGATATTGGATTGGATGTGTTAAGTCAGCGAATTTCTGATTCTAATATTAACGAAATTATTTTAGCCACCAATTCAACAGTTGAAGGTGAGGCCACAGCTCATTATATCTCTGAAATGTTAAAAGGTGAGGTATCAAAAATTACCAGAATTGCTCACGGTGTACCAGTCGGCGGTGAGCTTGAATTTGTTGATGGCGGAACTTTATCCCATGCTTTCTATGGGCGTCAAAAATTTTAGTTCTTATGATAAGTATATAGACTTATTTTGAAAATTTATTCATAAATAGTGCCGTTTCTGTACACAATGTTTTGAAATGTTTGTAACTGTTCATGTCCAAATCACATGCTTTATTATGTCTGTCGGCATAAAAAATTCCAATAGGATTTTCGCGAACATGAACTGACATAGCAAAAAAAGTTTGTGTATGAGAGATTTTCTTGATTTCAGGAGGAACTAATGGCCATATTTTATCAATATTTAATTTATTCAACCAGATAGCTTGTTGTTTTTCTAAAAGAATTGAAAATAAACTTCTTTTTATTAAGTTAATGGAGATTGAATTAAATTCCAAATCGTTGTCCGTACCGGCAGTAGCACTTATTTTTAATTTATCTTTTTCATTATTCAATATTAAAAATACAACTCTATTTAACCCAATGCCATCGTGCATACCTTTAAGTGCGAGTGTCATTACATCATTGATATTTTTAAGTGTGTTACTACCATTTTTGAGTTTTAGTATTACCTCTTGTAAAATATTAACGTGAGGCATTAAGCATATTGCAGAGAAATCATCTGATTCTTTAGTTTCATTTGGGGTTAATATTTTAGTTATGGGTAAATGGTATGCTAATGGTCGTATGTTATATTGACTTGAATGTCGCGCAACTCTTGCAGCTAGCTGGTGGGCTTCTGATACCAGAATGTCATAACTAATATTTAGCCACTCAGCTGCATCTTGTTCTATTTGTCTGGTTTTTTCATTGTACCAATTAAATTCAGCATGTCGTATTAACTGAACTGCTAACATAACGCCATATGCCCTGGGGTGTTGAGTATTTTCAGATATAAGTGCCTCTTGTAAAAGTTCAGGTAAATCCCATTTTTTTGCCAAGAGTAATGTTAGTTCATCAATTGTAAATCCTAAAACAACATATTCTGCTTCTTCGGTAGCAATGTGTTTTTCTTGTCGCATTTTATAAATACTATGAAGTTTATTCGGTGCATAAATGGCGACAATTATTTCTCCCAAGAAATATAACATTGATGCAACATAAACTTCATCCGGGGTCATATCGTTACGATCTTTTGCCCATGTAGTTGCTTGGGTTGCAGCATGATAGGCTCGAGAATAGATGATTAATAATTGATGTCTGGATTCTGGAGATAGATTTTTTTCGATAGAAGGCAAGTTAGACGGTAGTGAGTTAACTTTTTCAGTCCCCATAATCATTAAGGCCTGATTAATAGAGGTTACATCAGTACGCAAACTACCACGGGTTTGATTATTTGATAATCGTAGTACTTGTACACATAACGCCGGATCTTCTTCAATTACATCAACAAGCTGTTGTAATTCAGATTTATCATTTTTACATAAGGAGTCTAATTTTGTAATAGTACTATTTAATACTGGTATCGCCTTATCAGCTATTTTCGCTCCCCAATTTTGTAAGTTTTCATTCATGCGTGTTATGTCATTATTTAATTAGTTATCAGACTTATTAGGTTTATATCGGTATATTTGCTTATAAGCTTTAGTGAAATGAATTTTAATGTTTAATTTCAGTAGCTTATGATTTATATCAACATTTGTGACCAGTTATTTCAGTATTAAATTTATGGGAAAAGATATTCAAGTAAATTATGAAAATGTCGATAGGGATAGAAAACAAATACTGAAATTAATAAAGAGAATTAAAAGAAAAATGAAGTTTATTACTGGGATTTTATTAGTGTTTGCTGCTGTTATCGGTGGCTATTTGCTGTCACATGGAGATTTATTATTACTGTATCAACCATTTGAATTATTAATTATATTGGGTGGTGCAATGGGTTCATTTGTAATTGCAAATCCAAAGAATGTAATTATCGCATCTATCAAAGGCGTGTTGGCATTATTAAAGGGTTCATTATATGCTAAACAACACTATATGGATGTACTTGGGCTAATGTTCGATTTATTTTCGAAATCGCGAAAAGATGGTCTAATGGCATTAGAAGGTGATATTGAAGATCCAAATCAAAGCCCAATATTTCAAAAATATCCCAAGATTATGTCTAACCATCATCTGGTTGATTTTATCTGTGATTATCTACGCTTAATGGTTGGTGGAAACATGAATGCGTTCGAATTAGAAAATTTAATGGATTTAGAATTGGAAACACATCACCATGAAGCTGAAAAACCGGCAACAGCTATAACACTTATGTCAGATGGTCTACCAGCATTTGGTATTGTTGCAGCTGTTATGGGTGTTGTTATCACAATGGGATTTATATCAGAACCGCCTGAAGTTCTTGGTGCACATGTTGGCGCCGCATTGGTAGGTACATTTTTGGGGATTTTATTAGCCTATGGTTTTGTAGGACCAATGGGTACTGCAATGGCATCTCAAGTTGAAGAAGAAAGTAAACAATACGAATGTATTAAAGTCTGTATTCTAGCGACATTAAATGGTTACACACCCCAAATTGCAGTTGAATTCGGACGTAAAGCGTTATATTCAACTGTCCGGCCGGGTTTTGTCGAATTAGAAGAATACGTTAAAAATAATAAATAAAATTTATATTAGTTGTGGTGACATATGGCCGACGATAAACGTCAACCGATAGTTGTAAAAAAAATAAATAAAGCTAGTCACGGACATCACGGTGGTGCCTGGAAAGTAGCATATGCTGACTTTGTTACTGCAATGATGGCTTTTTTCTTAATGCTTTGGTTATTAGGATCCGTAAGTGGTGAACAACGCCAAGCCATAGCTGATTTTTTTCAAAATCCATCCGCTGTTCAGGGCCCAGGTGGCGCTAGTACGAGTATGATTAAACTGGGTAGCTCTTTGGAGGCCCCAAAGGAAGGTGGTGATGGCAAGAGAAAAAAATCATCGGATGATGTAGAACCAACTGATGAAGATATACAGGAAGAGGTTAAAGACAAAAAAATAATGGACTCGCTATTAATTCAATTAAAAGAATCAATTGATAAGAGCCAGGCTTTAAAGCCATTTAAAGAACAATTGTTAATAAAAATAATGCCGGAAGGTTTACGCATTCAAATTCTTGACAAAGAAAATCGAGCAATGTTTGAATCTGCTAGCCCTGATCCTAAGTATTATACAAAAGCCTTATTACGGGAGATTGCAGATATTATTAATTCTGTTCCGAATAAAATTAGTATTACTGGACACACTGATGCCACTGCATTTTCATCCGCTCGACGTGAATACAGCAATTGGGAATTATCGGCAGCTAGAGCTAATTCAGCCAGAAGAGAGCTGGTCATTGGCGGTTTAAATAAAGATAAAATAGCAAGAGTTGTTGGTTTAGGTTCATCTATTTTATTTGATAAATCAAAACCCAAAAGTGCAATTAACAGAAGAATCAGTATCATTGTCATGAATATGAAAGCTCTTAAAGAAATTAAAATAAATGAAGGAAATGAAGGAAATGAAGGAAAT